>CAMWZB010000009.1 GCA_947178655.1 uncultured Porphyromonadaceae bacterium | reverse complement strand
ATTATTAATTATCTCATTATCAATAGCGAGCATTTCAAGGTTGCTATTCATAATAAAAGGTTTACGAATTTTTTACACAGGAATTGGCTCGTTGCTTTATTTTATTTTGTACCTTTGCACTCTCGAAATAATACCCGGTTGCGCAGTATATGTGTTGAGCACGTATTTGCGTGACTTGTCAGCATAACCAACAGACAATTATTCAAGAAGAGTGAAGATAAAGAAGATATTAGTTTCGCAGCCTAAGCCGACCTCTGACAAATCGCCCTATTATGATCTTGCAGAGAAGTATGGAGTTGAAGTAGTTTTTCGCCCTTTTATAAAGATTGAGGGTCTGTCGGCAAAGGATTTTCGCCAGCAGAAAGTCAATATAGCCGATTTTTCAGCTATAGTATTCACGGCCAAGACCGCTGTAGACCACTTCTTCCGCTTGTGCGAGGAGATGCGCATCACTATTCCCGTAACGCTGAAGTACTTCTGCTCCAGTGAGATGATAGCCAATTATCTCCAGAAGTACATAGTCTACCGCAAGCGCAAGATATTCGCATCCAAGACCGGCAAACTCGCCGATCTGATACCTCAGATGCAGAAGCACAAGACAGACAAGTATCTGCTGGCAGTGAGCGATGTCAACAATGGCAGCGAGGCCGCACTGCTTGCCGGCAATAAGATAGATGTGACATCGGCAGCGATGTACCGCACCGTCAGCAACGACTTCACGCCCGACGAGGCATTCGACTACGATATGCTGGTGTTCTTCAGTCCGCAGGGAATAGAGTCGCTGCTCAAGAATTTCCCTGATTTCAAGCAGAACGATATCGCCATCGCCGCTTTAGGTGCGGCAACGGCCAAGTCGATTACCGATGCCGGCTTTCGTCTTGACATCGAGGCACCGTCGCCGGAGGCACCGTCGATGCCTGCAGCCATCGACCTCTATCTGAGCAAGAATCAGTGAAGAAGCTCAGACTGTACAAGAAAGAGAAATTATGCTCCCCCCGTGCCATAGATATTCTTTTCGGACCGGGCGGAGCTGATTTTACGCATCTTGTATATCCGCTTCGCGCAGTGGCCATGCGTGACAGCCGTCGAAAGTCGGATGCTCCGGTGGCTTTTCTTATCTCCGTACCGAAGAAGCGTCTGCGCCATGCCGTGGACCGAGTGCTGATGCGTCGTCGCATCCGAGAGGCATACCGGCTGATCCATCAGGAATACGAGCTTCCGGAAGGGGTTCGGGTGGATCTGGCGCTGGTCTATGTGGCCGACCGCATCAAATCGTACCATTCTGTTGAGAAATCCGTGCACCGCCTGTTGTCGGCTCTGTCGGCTCACTATACAGAGTCAGCCGGATCATGAAAGGATTCTTCCGGAAGGTACTTGTATTTATCCTTACTCTTCCCATACTATTTTATAAAGCCTGCATATCGCCGCTGACGCCGCCATCGTGCAGGTTCACCCCCACGTGCAGCACTTACGCTCTTGAAGCGATACGCAAGCATGGCCCGCTTCGTGGCACAGCGCTTGCGGTGAAGCGCATACTCCGGTGCCATCCGTGGGGCGGAAGCGGCTATGATCCGGTACCATGACCCGTCCTCTTGACTGTTTCGACGACATCCACGCCCACACCCGGCGCGGTAGCCGCATCATCACTTCTATCGAGCCTGACACGGATATAGACACGGCATATGGCGATGCGTGGTACAGTGTCGGCATACATCCGTGGAGCACCGTCGAGGCGGTCGGGCAAGACACGCTCGACCGACTGGCCCGTATGTGCGCCGATCCGCGTGTTGTGGCCGTAGGTGAGGCTGGATTCGACCGCCGTCGCGGCGGGAGCGCCGAATATCAGGACGAGATTTTCCTGCCGCATGTAGAGCTGTCGGAGAGTCTGCGTAAGCCGTTGGTGATACACTGTGTAGGGCGCTACGGGCATCTGATGGACCTTCACAAGTCGCTCGGGCCGTCACAGCTGTGGATAGTGCACGGATTCACGGGAAAGCCGGAGCTTGCCCGTCAGCTGACCGGCCGTGGTATAGCACTGTCTATAGGCCGGCGTGGGATGTGCGACACGTCGTGTCTGCCGGCAAATCTTATCTACAGAGAGAGCGATGACTGAGTCATGAAAAAAACGGCGCCATCCGGACCACAATATTCTGCTGATTGCGCTCTAAAAAACGGCCGATTGCACACAATAAGTAGCCGATATTTCAGAGATGTGGAACGAGCGATGGTATTTTTGGCTAATTTTGCACGATTCAACGCTGAGGCGAGTTGTCTGTGACCGATAAAAACTCCTTATATTGAACCAAATAGCGGTCAAAGAAGTTGTAAATTCAGGCATTCAGCCATAACAAAGAACTTGTCAACGTTTCAACTATATCCTTATGAGGCTCAAAAAATATTGTACTTCATTGCGAATGGGCTTTCTGACTCTGATAGTCGGGTCGTATGCCGCATTCCCCGCTCTTGGCGCCACAGGAGAGGACGGCTCGGCCGCACAGGTGTCGGGAACGGTCACTCTTGAGGAGTTCCGCCGTCTTGCTCTTGATAATAACAAGCAGATGATGATGGCCCGTGAACGTATCCGGAAAGCCGAGTATCAGAACAAGGAGGCGTTCGCCGCCTATCTGCCCGGCATAGACTTCAACGGAGGCTATCTCTATAATCAGAAAAATATCTCGATATTCGATTCGGACCAGTATCTTCCGGTGAAATCGTTCGACCTGAAGACTCAGTCGTACCAGTTCAATCTGGTGACCGACCCTGTGACCGGCGCTCCGATTAAGAATCCGGCCACCGGCGAGTATATACCGTCGGAAGTGGCTTATCTCCCGAAGGATGCGATGACTTATGACATACACAACGTGTTCTTCGGTGCTGTCACACTGACACAGCCCGTCTATATGGGCGGTAAGATAGTGGCCATGAACAAGCTCACCAAGGCCGCCGAGCGAGCTGCGCGCGAGATGCACGTGGCCGAGGCCGAAAATGTGATATATGCAGTTGATGCCGCCTACTGGCAGGTGGTGTCGCTCAAGGCCAAGGAAGAACTTGCGGTGAGCTATGTGAATCTGCTGGACTCGCTTGCCAACAACGTGCACCTGATGGTTCGTGAGGGAGTGGCCACACGCAGCGACGCGCTGAGTGTGGACGTGAAACTCAATGCCGCACAGGTGGATCTTGTGAAAGTGCAGAACGGACTCGTGCTCAGCCGTATGGCGCTGGCGCAGGTGTGCGGACTTCCGGTTGACTCGCAGTTCACGCTTGCCGACGAGGGTCAGACGGTGCCTCTTCCTGCAGAAGGCCTTGTGCCGGAAGGAGGTTACGACATGGAGCAGGTCTATGAGAGCCGTCCCGACCTCCGCGCACTCGAGCAGGGCGTCGAGGCTGCCAGGCAGCAGGGTAGGGTAGCGATGTCTGACATGCTTCCGAAGGTGGCAGTGATGGGTGCGTACGAGTTCTCGAACCCCAATATGTACGATGGATTCAAGAAGAAGTTCAATGGTGGATTCAGCGTCGGCGCCGTGGTGAGCATACCGCTGTGGCACTGGGGCGGCAACTACAACAAGTACCGTGCGGCCAAATGCGACGAGGTGATAGGTCGTCTGCGCCTTGAGGATGCGCGCGAACTGGTGAGCCTCCAGGTGAGCCAGGCTTCGTTCAAGACACAGGAGGCTTACAAGACCTACCGGATGACCATGACAAATCTGGACAAGGCAGACGAGAATCTGCGCACAGCCACCTTGAGTTTCCGCGAGGGTGTGGCTACGACCGACAACGTGATGGCAGCCCAGACAGCATGGCTGAAGGCACACTCCGAGCAGATTGACGCCCTTATCGACGTGCAGCTCTGCCAGACTTATCTGAGCAAAGCCCTTGGCACGCTTTATACAGAATAACATATAAATATCCAACACTCAACGATAAACACTACAATGTCGACACCTATGGACAACAATCAGGAGAAGCGGGCCAACCGCACCCTGCTTACCACCATGGCCATCATAGTGGCTGCCGTAGCCGTCATCGGCGTCATCGGCTTTATATTCATGAACCGTCCCGACAGTTACATCGAGGGTCAGGTCGAGGGCAAGACCGTGCGCATATCCGGCAAGCTGGCCGGCCGCGTGGCCGACTTCTATGTGCAGGAGGGCGATACGGTGCATGCCGGCGATACTCTGGTGCACATACACTCTTCGTTTGTCGAGGCTCAGTTAGGCCAGGCCGAGGCCATGAAGGAAGTGGCAGCCTCGCAGAACCGCAAGGTTGACGCCGGAACGCGCATACAGATCATCAATGCCGCTGCCGATCTGCTCCGTCAGGCCGAGGCAGCCGAGACCATCACCAAAAAAACCTATGACCGCATGGAGCGTCTCTACGGCGAGGGTGTGATATCGGAGCAGAAGCGCGACGAGGCCAAGGCCGCCTACGACGCCGCAGTGGCCGCGCGCGGAGCCGCCGAGAGCCAGCTGTCGCTGGCACGTCAGGGCGCACAGTCAGAGGACAAGCAGGCTGCCGCCGCCATGGTCAGCGCCGCTTCCAGCAGTGTCGAGCAGGTGGAGTCGATACTTGCCGACAGCTATCTGACGGCTCCTTTTGACGGTACCATAGACCAGATATATCCCGAAGAGGGCGAACTGGTGGCTCTCGGAGCACCTATCATGAGCCTTCTCCGCACCGGCAACCGCTATGTGACATTCAATGTGCGCGAAGAACTTCTCGAGGACCTTCCCATCGGCAAGGAAATCACCGTCATGATACCGGCTCTTGGCAAGAAGGAAATCAAAGTGGAGGTATACTATGTCCGCGATATGGGCAGCTACGCCACCTGGCGCTCCACCAAGTCGACCGGCAGCTATGACAGCCGCACATTCCAGATCAAGGCTCGTCCTACCGAGGAAGTACCCGGTCTGCGTCCCGGTATGTCGGCCGTATATTCCCATCCTGATAAATAATCACTGTTAAACAAGAAGCAATGTCGTCAGATCTTGGTTTCATAGCCGGCATCAAGCGCGAGATAAGGCGTATGGGTTCACGACGGATGTATCTGTTCGGGATGGTCCTTGTGCCTCTGTTCGTGGCCTTCTTTTTCCTGAGCCTGCTCAGCGAGGGTCTGCCCGAACAGGTACCCACGGCTGTGGTGGACCTTGACCACTCGTCGATGTCCCGCAGCGTGACACGTTCGCTCAAGGCCGTGCAGGTGCTTGACATCTCACAGGAATGTGAGAGTTACGACGATGCACTCAAGGCCATACGCGATGGCGAAATCTTCGGATTCTTCGTCATTCCGGCCAACTTCGAGAAAGATGCATTCGGCGGTCGCACGCCCACTCTGGAGTATTACTCCAACATGACCTATTTCGTGCCGGGCACACTTGCCTTCAAAGGCTTCAAGACCGTGGCTGTGGGCACGGCCGCGGGAGTGGTCAAGGAAGTTCTCCGCAGCATGGGACTCAGCAGCGGTCAGGTGTCTGAACTTGTCCAGCCACTTGTACTCGACCAGTTCCCTATCGGCAATCCGTGGATGAACTATGCCATCTACCTTGGTCCCGACTTCGTGATGTGCACGCTGGTGCTTATGATCATGTTCATGACGGTGTTCTCCATCACGATGGAAATCAAGCAGTACACGTCGCGTCAGTGGCTCGCCACGGCCCACGACAATATTCTTGTGGCAGTGGTGTCCAAGCTGCTTCCTCAGACGATAGTGTTCGAGGCGGTCGCCGTGTTCCTATTCTGGCTTCTGTTCGGCTATTCGCACTTCCCTCTCAACGGCAGTGCCGGGTGGATGCTTGCGGCCACTATGCTGCTTGTGCCTGCCGTTCAGGGCTTTGCGCTCTTTGTGTGCTCATGTGTGCCCAATCCGCGTCTGTCGCTGATTATCTGCGCCCTTTTCGGCATTCTTTCGTTCTCCTTCGTTGGATTCTCCTTCCCGGTGCAGAATATGTACGGCTACATAGGAGTGTTCAGCTGGCTGGCTCCGATACGCTATTGGTTCCTGATATACATCAACGAGGCGCTCAACGGAGTAGACCTTTATTATTCCCGATACTGGTTTGCGGCGCTTATCATCTTTCCTTTCGTCGGTCTGCCGGTGCTGCACAATCTGCGCAAGGCTTGCCTTAATCCCGTATATGTGCCTTGATTATGAATGTGTTCAGAAAAATATCAATATGGACGTCCGGCATGGGGCGTGTGTTCCGCAACGAACTCAGGGTGATATTCCATGATTTCGGAGTACTGCTCTTCTTCTTCGGACTGACGTTCCTCTATCCGGTGGTGTATACGCTCATCTACAATCCTGAGGTGACGCGAAAACTGCCCGTGGCGGTGGTCGACGATTCGCGGAGCGCAGAGTCCCGCGACTTCGTGCGCCGTGCGTCGGCATCTCCCTCGATAGACATATACTCCTACTGCAACGACATGAACGAGGCACGTGCGCTGATGGCGTCCAATGAGTGCTTCGCCATCATGAAGATACCTCAGAGCTATGGCAAGAACATAGGCCGTCATGAGGCGGCACACGTAGAGATGTTCTTCGACATGAGCCTTCTTCTGCGCTACAGAACACTGCTTTCAGCGATGACCGACCTTCAGGTGGACATCATCAATGAACTGACCGGCGAACGCATATCGTCCGCCGGACTGGAATCATATGCTGCCTCCGGCGGCCTCCCTATCCGGAGCGAGAGCAACTTTCTGGGCGATACGGAGCAGGGGTTCGCGTCGTTCATCATACCGGGCATAGTGATATTGATTCTGCAGCAGGGCATGCTGCTTGGCATAACCTTCCTTGGCGGCACAGCCAACGAGCGCCGTCGCCGCAATGGCGGCATCGATCCTGAGGCCGTCAACAGCGCCGGGCCGATGGCCACTGTATGGGGACGCACTTTCGCCTACGTACTGATCATGATACCTTCGGCGGTGTATGTGATGCGCGTCATTCCGGAGTTATTCAATCTGCCTCACTACGGCAGTCCGGTGGACTACTATCTTTTCGTCTTCCCGATGCTTCTTGCCACGGCATTCCTTGGACAGACGCTGAATCTGATCATGAAGGAGCGTGAGAGCGCCTTCATAATCTGGGTGTTCACTTCGGTCATATTCCTGTTCCTGTCGGGTCTTACATGGCCCCGCTATGCCATGAGCCCTCTGTGGACAGCCGTCGGCGACTGCGTTCCGGCCGTGTGGGGAGTGGAGGGATTCATCCGTATCAACAGCAACGCCTCGACCCTGTCGGAAGTGAGCCGTCCGTACGTATGGATGTGGATTCTTGCGGGTGTGTATATGATTACCGCCTATTTTACCGTTAAGTATATACGAAGAAAAGAAAGAAAACTTAAAACGGTAAAGACACAGAGCAATGGCGGGTATTAAGAGCCTCGTAAAAGACACGGCGATATACGGACTGAGTTCGATAGTGGGCCGCTTCCTCAACTGGATGCTGGTTCCGCTGTACACGATAATGTTTCCCGTAGCGGAGTACGGCGTAGTGACATTCGTCTACTCCGTTGTGGCGCTGGCCATGGTCATCCTCACTTACGGTATGGAGACCGGCTTTTTCAGATTCGGCAATCACGAGAAGTGGACAGACCCGCTGGAGGTATACTCCACGTCGCTGATGTCGCTGGGCGTAAGTTCGGCGGCATTTGTCGTTCTGGTGCTTTCGTTCCTTGGTCCGGTGACGCGCTGGATGGAGTGCGACGGACATCCGTCGTATGTGGTGATGATGGCAGTGTGCGTGGCCCTTGATGCATTCATGACCATCCCCTTCGCCTATCTGCGCTACCGCAAGCGCCCTATGCGTTTCGCCACGCTGAAACTTATCAATATAGGACTGAACATCGGTCTGAATCTCTTCTTCATACTGCTCTGTCCCAAACTTCTGGAGCTGTGGCCCGAGACGGTGTCGCACTTCTATGACCCGGATTTCGGCATCGGATATATCTTCCTGTCCAATCTTATCGCCTCGGCAGTGAACATGGTGCTGCTCATACCTGAACTGAAGGGATTCAGGTGGAGGTTCAACGGCACTCTGTGGCGCGCCATGATGGCTTATTCGGCTCCGCTGCTTGTACTGGGCGTGGCCGGCGTGATGAATCAGACGATAGACAAGATACTCTATCCGCATCTTGTGAGCGACCCTGATGAGGCTATGTACGGACTGGGTATCTATGGAGCCAACTACAAGATAGGACTGCTGCTGCTGGTCTTTCTGCAGGCATTCCGCTTCGCTTATGAGCCCTTCATCTTCGCGCGGAGCAAGGAGGCTGCGCAGCAGAGTGGCAGTGGCGACGCTGCCTCGCAGCGAAACCGCGCCTACAGCGATGCCATGAAGTACTTCGTGGTGTTCGCGCTGTTCATATTCTTAGGAGTGATGTACTACCTCGACTTCATCCGTTACCTTATATCGCCGCGGTATTTCAGCGGACTCCGGGTGGTGCCGCTCATCATGCTCGGCGAGCTGTTCTTCGGAGTATTCTTCAATCTGTCGGTGTGGTACAAGCTGACCGACCGGACGATGTACGGCATGTGGTTCTCGCTCTTCGGGCTGGCCATAACGCTTGTTCTCAACGTGGTTCTTGTGCCACACTTCGGCTATATGGGCTGTGCCGTGGCCGCCATGTGCAGCTATGGGTCGATGATGGTGGCGAGCTACGTGACAGGTCAGCGAAAATTCCCGATTGACTACCGCTTGCGTCGTCTGGGTGTGTACGTGCTTCTTGCGGCAGTGCTCTATGCCGCAGGTTTCTACGGCATCAACATGCTGGGACTGCATGCGGCTGTCGCCGCCGGTCTGCGTCTTGTGCTGCTTGCGGTCTATGTCCTGGTATTCGTCAGGATAGAGAAAATCAATCCCCGTAGCGAACTTCGCGCTATCCTGCACCGCCGATGAGAATCTGCATCATCAATCACAGCGATACGCTCGGAGGGGCGTCGGTGGTCAGCCGCCGGCTCATGCACGCTCTGCGCGACGCCGGGCACGATGCGCGAATGCTGGTGACACACAAGGGGTCGGATGACGCTTTTGTGGAGCATGCAGGCCGGCGTCTGCGCTCACGAGTGCATTTCCTTGCAGAACATCTGCGGATATTTGCCGGCAACGGATTCGATCGCGACGACCTCTTCAAGGTTTCGATAGCGACGGACGGTCTGCCGCTCGGCCGGCACCGGCTCGTGCGGGAGGCCGACGCTGTCATTCTAAACTGGGTGAACCAGGGTATGCTGAGTCTCAACGAAATCGGACGCATAGCCTCTGAAAAGCCGGTGATATGGACCATGCACGATATGTGGAATCTGACCGGTATCTGCCACCATGCCGGGGAGTGCGTCCGCTATGCTGAGCCGGAAGGCTGTCACGACTGTCATTTTCTTCACCGCCGGGCTTCGTCATCAGATCTGTCGCATCGTACGTTCATACGCAAGCAGCGCCTGTATGAAGGTTCGAAGATTGTCTTTGTGCCTGTGAGTTCGTGGCTGGCTGACAAGTGTGCCTCGTCGGTCTTGCTTCGCCAAGCCGACGTACGGGTGATTCCGAATGCGTTTCCTGTCGAGGATTTCTATACAGAGCCTAAGATGCCGTCACTGCCCGGCATACCTGAAGGCAAGAAACTCATAGTGATGGGAGCCGCACGGCTCGATGACCCAGTCAAGGGCCTTCACTATGCCGTGGAGGCGCTCAATGGTCTGCGACGGACTGATGCCGTGGCTGTGTTTTTCGGAGCGCTCCGCGACGCGTCGGCTCTCGACGGTCTTCGCTTCCCGTATGTGCATTCAGGCATGATAACTGACTCGGCCATGCTGCGCGAACTCTATGCGCGAGCTACGGTGGTGATGTCGACGTCGCTGTACGAGACTCTGCCCGGGACACTTGTGGAGGGTCAGGCCGCAGGATGTACGCCGGTGTCGTTCGATTCGGGCGGTCAGCGCGACATCATCGACGACGGTTCGACCGGTCATCTGATAAGGCCTTACGACACTGCTGCTTTCAGCGCCGCGCTCGACAAGGCTCTTGACTCTCCTTTCGAGCCTTCGGTGCTCCGCTCGGCTGTTGAGGAGCGGTTCTCGTCGGAGGCTGTTGCCGGGCGCTATCTCGACCTCATCGCCGGTATGCTCTAAACCATAGAGGGCATGTGAGTGTTAGAATCTTACTATCATCACATATCGCTCTTATGGACGACATAATCATAATTCTGGGTCTGATACTGCTCAACGGAGTGTTCTCGATGTCAGAGGTCGCTCTCATATCTGCCCGAAAATCAAGACTTGAGACCGATGCGCGCAATGGCAACCGGTCAGCGGTGACTGCGCTGAAGCTGCAGAGCGAGCCTGACCGTTTTCTGTCGACTGTCCAGATAGGCATCACGCTCATAGGCATCCTTACCGGTCTTTTCTCCGGAGCCACTATAGCCACCGAACTGGGCCATAGGCTCGCAGAGTGCGGCATGGCTCCGAAATACGCCATGGCTCTGTCGAAAGTACTTATAGTGTCGGCGGTGACATATCTTTCGATAGTGGTAGGCGAGCTTGTTCCCAAGCGTATCGGTCTTGGCTGTGCCGAGAGCATCGCCAAATCGGTGGCTCCGTTCATGAAGCTGCTTTCAATCATAACTTTCCCTATCGTATGGCTGCTGTCAGTGTCCACCGCAGGCATCGTCAGGCTGCTGCGTATAGGTGAGGCATCCTCCAAGGTGACGGAGGAAGAAATCAAGTCGCTCATCCGTCAGGGTGCCGAGTCCGGAGAGGTTCAGGAAGTGGAGCAGGACATCATGGAGCGGGCCCTCGTGCTCGGCGACAGCCGCATAGGGGCCATCATGACGTGCCGCAGCGACATAGACTGTCTCACCGTGGATATGGACGAGTCCGCTATAAGGGAAGTGCTTGCCCGCGGCGTACACTCGACCTATCCGGTGTTCGACGAGCATCATGAGGATGTGTGCGGAGTGGTGTCGCTCAAGCAGCTCATCCTTCTGCTTGGCACTCCCGGATTCAGCCTGTCGGCCAATCTCACCACAGGCATGTATCTTCCGGAAGCCATGACGGTGTATGATGCCCTTGACGCGTTCCGCGATGCCGGCGAGCACTCGGCGCTGGTCTGCGACGAGTACGGATGCTTTCAGGGCATCGTGACTCTGCGCGACATCCTCGACGGTCTTGTCGGCACGATTCCGGAGGGAGTCGACGAGCCTTTGATAGTGAAGCGGAGCGACACTGAAGAGTGGCTTGTAGACGGCCGGTGCCCCATATACGACTTTCTGGCTTACTTCGACCGCGAGGATATGTACAAGCCGTCGGGCTACACCACTCTCAGCGGCCTTGTCATGGAGCTCCTCCGCAAGCTCCCTGTGGCCGGGGATATCATCGAATGGGGGTGCTTCAGACTTGTGGTGGCCGACATGGACCGGGCGCGGGTCGATAAGATAGCGGTGTCCGTGATCGGCTGACAATGCCCTTGAGAGCCTCGGCCTGAGGGGTAGCCTGATTTTGAGGAAGGTTGACAATTATCTATAAAAATTTTAAAAAAGTCGCCGGCAGAGAGTATATTCGGATTTTTTCGCTAAATTTGCACTTCAAGTATACTCAACGCTATGAACAAATATCTGTCAACTATCCTCCTTTTACCGGCGCTGCTCTGCGGCGCTGATGCACTGGCATGTACCAGTCTTGTAGCCACTCCGGGCGCCACCACCGAAGGCAGCTCGATGGTCACATATGCCGCAGACAGCCACACGCTGTACGGCGCTCTGTACAAACAGCCGGCATCGGTGAACGCGCCCGGCTCGGTGCGTCAGATCCATGAATGGGATTCGGGACGCTATTTAGGCGATATCGAGGAGGTGCCGACGACTTATGCCACGATAGGCAATATGAACGAGAAGGGCCTCACCATAGCAGAGAGTACGTGGGGTGGCCGTCCGGAGCTTGAAGGCTCAGGCCTGATTGATTACGGCTCGCTCATCTATGTGACTCTCCAGCGTGCCTCGACGGCCCGTGAGGCCATCAAAATAATGACCGACCTTGTCGACAAATACGGCTATGCCTCGTCGGGCGAGTCGTTCTCCATCGCCGACCCTGACGAGGTGTGGATTATGGAGATGATAGGCAAGGGCAAGGCTGACAAGGGTGCCGTGTGGGTGGCCCGCCGAGTGCCTGACGGCTATATTTCGGGCCATGCCAACCATGCCCGTATCCATCAGTTCCCTCAGAACGATCCCGAGACGCTCTATTCGGCTGATGTCATCGACTTCGCCCGGAAGCAGGGCTACTACAGCGGCAAGGACAAGGACTTTGACTTCTCGCGTGCCTACGCTGTCACAGACATCGGTGCCGTGCGCGGCTGCGATGCCCGTGTATGGAGCTATTTCCGCCGGTTCACGCCCGACGGCACTATGGACAAGTACACTCCGTGGATACTCGAGGCCAAGGGCGACCCCTTCCCTCTGTGGGTCAAGCCGTCGAAGAAGCTGACTGCCGACGATCTGAAATGGATGATGCGCGACCACTTCGAAGGCACGGTGCTCGACATGACCAAGGATATCGGCGCCGGTCCGTTCGACTGTCCTTACCGCTGGCGTCCGATGACTTACAAGGTCGACGGAAGCGAATACACCCATGAGCGCGCCATCGCCACTCAGCAGACGGGATTCTCGTTCGTAGCTGACATGAACGCAGGCCGCAACGATCTGATGAAGGGAATTCTGTGGTTTGGCGTCGATGATGCCAATACGTGCGCATATGTGCCGGTGTTCAACTGTGTGACCCGCGTACCCAAGTCGCTTGATGAAAAGACCGCCGACCTCTATACGCTCTCGTGGGACGCTATGTTCTGGGTGAACAATTATGTTGCCAATCAGGCCTACAACCGTTACTCTCAGATGATACCTGACATACGCAAGGTGCAGAACGGTCTGGAGAAGAAGATGAACGACGCTGTGGCGCTGATGCAGAAGCAGGTCGGCTCAATGCCTGCCGACGAGGCTGCCGAGGCTCTTAATGATCTCACTGAGTATTGGGCGGAAAAGACTACTTCCGACTACAAGAAACTCGGCGATTATCTGCTGGTGAAGTATCTTGACGGCAATATAAAGAAGGAGCGCGACGGCGAATTCGCCCGTACGCCTGACGGCATGCCCGAGCAGCCGGTATTCGGCGGGTATAACGAACGCTACTTCCGGTCTATCGCCGACGATGCCGGCGAGCGTCTGAAAATCGGCGAAGCCGACGGCAAGTAAGCCGGCGGCGACATTTTTGGTACGCTATTTGCTATAACATGTGATAGAATCGGCCACTAAGGTCA
>CAMWZB010000008.1 GCA_947178655.1 uncultured Porphyromonadaceae bacterium | reverse complement strand
AGAATGTAGACTCTTCGATTGATGTCACCGAGTTGGGGATGGTCACTGAAGTCAGGCTGCGGCAGTCCTCGAATGCAGAGTATCCGATTTCTGACACGGAGTGGGGAATGGTCACCGATGTCATGCTGAGGCAGTCATAGAACTGTCTCTTATACGCGTCGAGGTGTATAAGAGAGTGTTCCTATTGTTGTCAGCGATTTGCGGATTGGCACGGACGTCTGGGCGCGGATTCGCTCGAATGCCGCTGTTCCGATTGATGTCACGGTGTTGGGAATGGTCACCGATGTCAGGCTGAGGCAGTCATAGAATGCATACTTTCCGATTGAAGTCACGACATAGCGGGAGCCCTTATTCGTTACGAAGCCGGGTATGGTTAAGTCACCGGAGACATAGTTATCTTCGTCAACTTCCACCTGACCTTCTGTTTCGGACAGCACCTTGTATCTAAGGCCTTCATAGTTGAAGAAATCGCCGTCGGCTGCACGGCCGACGGTGGCGAGCATTGTCGCCACAAGGAATAGTAAAAACTTTTTCATTGCTGTTTTAATTGGTTAATATATTTGATTGGTTCTGGCAAATAGGACGCGTCAATGCCGGCTCCGATGTTCCGGAGCCTGACAAAATTGTCCCGATAATCGTAATGTTGCTTAAGGTCAGTATTGTCGGACATTTATCCGTTGGTCTGCCGCCGGGCCCGCTCGTTGGCGTTGGATACCACAAAAAAAGCGTGAGAGCCGTACCTGTTGCCCGTCCCGCTATCAGAGGCTCTGGTATTGCCCGGTGGAGTAGAACGGACAACGCAGAAGCCTCACGCAGAATATGTGTAACATCACCGGCTGCCCGTGCTCTCGCACATGCCGTCGGTGGAATATACATATCCACAAGGCATCTACCGTTGTCTCATTCCTGACTCCACGTGAAATTTACCAGATTTCTGATAGCCAAGAAAGAGCGTCGAGTAAACGCTTTTCATTATGTCTTTACAGAGCGCAACGCGCTCCGCAATTACCGCATCCCGCCGCTCGAACCCCGACCGGGCTTCTGCATAGCGGTCTGTGCATGCAAAATTACGCAAATATTTTGAAAATATTATGGTTCTGACCGTTAAATCTTAGGGCTAAATTCTCAATACCCCTCAATATCCCTATATCATATTGCGCCCTACCCACCATGCGATGACTCCGAGAAAGACCACCGTCACAGGCACAGGATGGAGCAGAACGGCGGTCAGACGGCGATTGCCCCACGCCTCCGCCGCTATATACAGCAGCGCCACCGGAATGGCCGCAAAAGCGAATGCATTGTAGTGCCACGCCTTGGACACATCACCGTGCAGCAGAGCGTGCAGAGCCCTCTGTATGCCGCAGCCGGGACAGTCATAGCCCGTCAGAAGCCTGAACGGACACTTGAACGAAAACCCGGCCGAAGGGTCGACCAGATAGTAGTATGCAGCCACGCATAAAAGCACAAGGACGGCGACCGCAGCTTTCGTCACCGTCCTTGTGTATTGTCTGGTACTCTGTCTTTCGGAAATCACTCGCCGAAGAAAGCGCTCATCAGCACTACCGGAATCATGCCCAGGGCAAATGATATCATCACAAGCCACACAGCTATCTCCGAGGCCTTGCGGGCTCGGTCGGGCTGACGCCTGTTGTGGAACACCGACACGCATACCGATGCGGCAAGTGCTGCCACACTCACGGGCGAACAGCAGCAGAATGCCAGAAACAGCGACCAGCCGATGTAGGTGGGCGGACACTGCTCCGATGACACCCCGGAGACGTCATCTGAGGACTGCATGGTATAGCCTGACGGAGAGCACATCCCTCCCGACACACCGGAAGTGGATTCGTCCAAGTCCTCGAAGACTGTTTCTGAATGCTCTTCGGTGACAGCCGGCTCTTCCTCGCATTCCACTTCGCATGCCGGAGATTCGGACTGCTCCTGTGCGATTCGCCGGGCAAGCGAACCGTCAAAGAGCGGCTTGAGTTCGTCAAGGTAGCCTGCCGGGTACCATTTGGGCAGACCCTCGTACCATACTTTGGTATTTTCGTCGACAGGCTGATCAAGCAATTGTTCAAGTGTGAACGGACCCTGCTGACGCCCGTCGACGTATATCCATATTTTCATAGCTGCGGTTTATTATTTTAATCAGGCGACTCGCCGGAAATCAGAAATGCTTCACCTCATGGCCTGCGATACTTGTGAGCAACGCATTGGCCAGACTTGACGCACCCAGACGGAAGTACTCGTTAGTAAGCCATTCCTGACCCAGCACCTCCTTGATCACAGTGTAGTACTTCACTGCGTCCTCAGTAGTGCGGATGCCGCCGGCGGCCTTGAAGCCGACCATAGTACCGGTCTTCTCATAGTACTCCTTGATGGCCTGAGCCATGATGTAGGTAGCCTCCAGACTTGCACCGGGGTATTCCTTGCCGGTCGACGTCTTGAGGAAATCAGCGCCTGAGTAAAGCGAGAGAACAGAAGCCTTCTTGATATTGGCGGCAGTGCGGAGAGCACCGGTCTCGAGGATGACTTTCAGACGGGCGTCACGGCAGGCTTCCTTCTGCTCCTGGATTTCGTCGCACACACTCTCGTAGTCGCCGTCGAAGTAGTTTCCGAGATTGAACACGATGTCAATCTCATCAGCTCCGTTGGCCACAGCGAGCGATGTCTCGGCAATCTTCACCTCCTCGAACGACTGACACGAGGGGAACGCTCCCGATACACATGCGATCTTGACAGGAGTTACTTCGAGGACCGCGCGGACTACCGACGCGAAGTTGGGATACACACAGATAGCCGCAACATTGGGGAGCGAGGGGAACTGCTCGTCGAAGTCGTTGACAGCCTGAGTGAAGCGGGCTACCGATTCGTTGGAGTCTGTAGCCTTCAGTGTGGTGAGGTCCACAGAGTTGAGAAGGAATTTATAGACCTCCTTATTGTCATTTTCGGCGAAATGCTCGTCGAGGATTTTCTTGACGGCTTCAGCGACAGCGGCATCGTCTTCGATGACCTTGCTTGCCTGGATAGCCTGTTGATATTTGTCGGGAACAGAATTTTCTGCCATATTGGTGATATGTTATAAGTTAGTTATTATTTTAATTTGGTGTTTTCTATATGTCGTCTACTGTCTCTAACGCTTTTCTTGTCGAGATTGTTGGAGAAAGCCTCCGCCAGGTCCACCCCGCACTGATTGGCCAGAGCCATCACCACCCACATCACGTCTGCAAGCTCGTCTGCCAGGTCGAGATGCTCACCGGGTTTGGACGACTGGTCGCCGTAGACGCGAGCCATGATACGCGCCACCTCCCCTACTTCCTCACTCAGTACAGCCATATTGGTCAGTGGCGAGAAATAGCGTACACCGACGGTGCGTATCCACTCGTCGACACACTGCTGGGCACGGCGTATGCCTATATCGGAACTTTTGTCATCTTTCATCGATGCAAATATATGAAATTTTCCGCTTATGGCAATAAATTTGCACACATCAAATAATATCATTAAATTTGTGTTGTTTTCATAAACAGACGACCAAAGGTCCGCGTCAGGACCGCAACCACAGCTTACCAGTATATGGACAAATACGCTCACCGCTATTGCGTGATTATGTGTGGCGGCATAGGCAGCCGCTTCTGGCCATACAGCCGCGCCAGACTCCCCAAGCAGTTCGTCGACTTCCTCGGGACAGGCCGCTCATTGCTCCAAATGAGCTACGACCGCATACGCAACATCGTGCCCGCGAGCAACATCATAATAGTGACAAACGAACGCTATGCCGAAGAAGTGCACAGGCAGTTACCCGAAGTGGACAGCGACAACATCCTCCTGGAGCCGGCGCGCCGCAACACTGCTCCATGCATCGCATGGGCCGCATGGCACATAGCTGCCAGAGACCCCGAAGCCTCGATGATTATCACCCCGTCCGACCACATGATAACGCGCGAGCGAAACTTCGAGGAAAGCATCCTTGCCGGATTCGACTTTGTCGAAGGTCGCGACGCTCTGCTGACTCTCGGCATTGAGCCCACAAGACCGGAGACCGGTTACGGCTACATCCAGATAGGCGAACCCGTCGAAGGCAAAGTCTGCAAAGTCAAGACGTTCACCGAGAAGCCCGACATCGAACTCGCCAAAGTATTCCTCAGCTCAGGCGAATTCTTCTGGAACTCAGGCATATTCATCTGGACCTGCAAGGCGATCAGGAAAGCTATCGAAACCTACGTGCCCGACATCGCATCAGTTTTCGACTCAGCTCCCGAAGGAACATACACCGACCACGACGCCGAGACGGCATTCATCGCCGACGCATTCCCGGCTTGCAAAAGCATTTCAATTGACTACTCGGTGATGGAATCCGCATCGAACGTTTACGTCCGCACCGTCGACTTCGGATGGAGCGACCTCGGAACGTGGAGCGCTCTGTTCGACCTCTCCCCAAAAAACAGCGACGGAAACGTAACGCAGAACTGCAACGTCCTGGCCTACAACTGCTCCGGCAACATCTTCGCCGTTCGCGACGACAAACTAATCGTTGCCGACAGCCTTAACGACTTCATCGTCGCCGACGCCGACGGCGTCCTCCTGATATGCCCCAAAAGCCGCGAACAGAAAATCAAACAAATGGCGACCGACGCCCGGCTTAAATTCGGAGACAAATACGAGTGAATCTCATATTTATTAATCTTTAAAATCAATCATAAACAACATATGTCTTTAGACAGAACAATTGCCGCAGCCGTTGCCCGGGCAGTCGATGCCCTCTACGGCCTGAAAGTGGACGAGGCGAGCATTGTGCCTCAGGCTACTCGCAAGGAATTCGAGGGAAACCTCACCGTGATGGTATTTCCCTTCGTCAAAGCAGCTCGCAAAACCCCGGAGGCAACCGGGGCCGAAATCGGTCAGTGGCTCGTCGATAACGAACCTGCCGTCGCCAGATTCAACGTCGTGAAAGGATTCCTCAACATCGTCATCCAATCGTCGCACTGGACCGATGTGCTACGCAACATCGAGAACCAGCCCAACTTCGGCATCGTCGAACCCACGCCCGAAAGCCCCCTCGTGATGGTCGAATACTCATCGCCGAACACCAACAAGCCGCTCCATCTGGGACATCTCAGAAACATTCTCCTCGGCAGCTCACTCAGCAACATCCTCACCGCATGCGGCAACCGCGTGGTGAAGACAAACATAGTCAACGACCGAGGCATACACATCTGCAAGTCAATGCTCGCATGGAAGAAATTCTTCGACGGCGCCACTCCCGAAAGCGCCGGAAAGAAAGGCGACCACCTCGTTGGCGACTGCTATGTGGCGTTCGACAAGCACTTCAAAGAAGAAGTGAAAGAACTGATGGCCAAAGGCATGAGCGAAGACGAAGCCAAAGCAGCATCTCCCCTCATGGCCGAAGCCCGCGAAATGCTGCGACTTTGGGAAGAAGGCGACCCCGAAGTCCGTCAGCTCTGGAACACCATGAACGGTTGGGTATACGACGGCTTCGACCAGAGCTACCGCCGCATGGGAGTCAGCTTCGACAAAATATACTACGAATCACAGACATACCTCGACGGAAAAGCCAAAGTCCTCGAAGGGCTTGAAAAAGGTCTCCTGTACCGACGCGAGGACGGTTCCGTCTGGGCCGACCTCACCGGCGAAGGCCTCGACCACAAGCTCCTCCTCCGGAGCGACGGCACTTCCGTATACATGACTCAGGACATCGGAACAGCCAAGCAGCGCTTCGACGACTACCCCATCGACCGTATGATATACGTCGTAGGCAACGAACAGAACTACCACTTCCAGGTACTCTCGATTCTGCTCGACCGACTCGGATTCAAGTGGGGCAAAGACCTCGTACACTTCAGCTACGGAATGGTCGAACTCCCCGAAGGTAAGATGAAGAGCCGCGAAGGAACTGTCGTCGACGCCGACGACCTGATGGCTGAGATGGTCAACACCGCACGAGAAGTATCGAACGAACTCGGAAAACTCGACGGACTCTCGCCTCAGGAAATCGACGACATCGCCGAAACAGTCGGACTCGGAGCTCTGAAGTACTTCCTCCTGAAGGTCGACCCTCGCAAGAACATGACCTTCAACCCCAAGGAGTCTATTGACTTCAACGGCAACACCGGACCTTTCATCCAGTACACCTATGCCCGCATCCGCTCTGTCCTGCGTCGCGCAGCAGAGGCCGGACTCGACAAGGCCGACTACTCCGGATGCAGCCTCAACGACAAGGAAGAATCGCTCATCCAGCATCTGGCCGACTTCCCCGAAGTCGTGCAGGCCGCCGGTCGCGAATACTCGCCCTCAAAAATCGCCAACTACGTATACGCACTGGTGAAGGAGTACAATCAGTTCTACCACGACTGCTCAATCCTCCGGGAACAGGATTCGGCCGTCTGCTGCCTGCGACTGGCCATATCCGACGCCGTCGCCCGAACCATCCGCACAGGCATGGGACTCCTCGGCATCAGCGTTCCCGAACGGATGTAAAAACCTCCTGGCACTCTCTTCCGTTATATTATACATCATAATAATAATTTACCATGTATCAGAACAACGATTACAGCAACTTCAACGCCGGCAACTTCAACGGTGGCGGCAATATGCCGTCCGTGGGCACAAAAGTGAACGCTGCCATGAAGCTCGTCTACGTCAAGATGACCCTCGCTCTCGCAGTGACTGCCATCACCGCATGGCTCGCTTCGACAAGCCAGTCCTACATATCATTCCTGGTGAGCCACACTTGGTTCATGTGGGTCCTCATTGCCGCTGAGCTCGGTCTCGTATTCGCAATTTCCGGCGCCGTTCGCCGACTCTCGAACGCCGCAGCATCAGGACTCTTCTACCTCTTCGCCATCATCAACGGACTGATGCTCTGCACCATATTCCTCGCTTACAGCCCCGGATGCATCGCCAAGACATTCTTTGTCACCGCAGGCACTTTCGGAGCCATGTCGATATTCGGCTACACCACATCGCAGGACCTCTCAAAGATAGGCTCCTACCTCTTCATGGCTCTTATTGGCCTGATTATAGCATCAGTGGTGAACATTTTCATGCACAGCAGCACACTCGACTGGATTGTCACAATAGCCGGCGTCCTCATCTTCATCGGACTCACCGCCTGGGACACTCAGCAGATTAAGGCCATGACACTTGCTGCACCGGCCGACGCCGTCAGCAAACTCGCCACTCTCGGCGCACTGTCGCTCTACCTTGACTTCATCAACCTCTTCCTCTATCTGCTCCGACTCTTCGGCCGTAACGACTGATTCGAGACACTCCGTATGTCATGACTGCCGCCCAACAGCGTCATGACGAACCCATAGAGGATGTGCCAAGTTCCTTTTTGGCACATCCTCTCCTTATCTTTGCCGTCTAAACCATCTTGCAATGAAACAGCGAACATACTACCGCGACATCGGACGACTCGCGCTGCCTCTCCTCGCCGGACAGTTAGGCAACATCACCGTAAGTTTCGCCGACAACATCATGGTCGGACACTACTCCACCGACGCTCTGGCTTCAGCTTCATTCGTCAACAATGTATTCAACGTTGCCATTCTCGCCTGCGTGGGATTCACCTACGGCCTGACACCGCTCCTGGGCGCCATGTACGCCCGAGGCGACTCCGACAGCATCGGGCGCAACGTTCGCACCGGACTCGGAGTCAACACCATTTTCACCATACTCCTCACCATCGTCATGACCGCGCTGTACTTCAATATCCATCGGCTCGGGCAGCCCGCACACCTGCTCCCCATCATCCGGCCCTACTTCCTCATAGTCCTTGCCGGCATGATACCGCTGATGATATTCAACGTCCTGGCACAGTGGAGCTACGCCACCAACGACACCGCTCTGCCGACATGGATAGTACTCGCGGCCAACGCACTCAACATCGGCGGAAACTACATCCTCATATACGGAAACTTCGGAGCACCCGAACTCGGACTCTTCGGAGCAGGCATAAGCACACTGACGGCACGCATTCTCTGCGCCGTAGCCATGGCCGCGGCCTTCTTCATGCTCCGGCGCGGCCGCCCGTACATCCACGGATTCAGACACAGCCCGCGGCAGAAAGGCGAGCGGATGCAGATATGGCGCACAGGATTCCCCGTGTCGATGCAGATGGCATTCGAGACCGCTGCATTCTCCGGAGCGGCAGTAATGGCCGGATGGCTCGGCCGCGACTCCCTCGCCGCATTCCAGATTGTAGTGATATCCGGAATGTTCGGATTCTGTCTCTACTACAGCATCGGCGCAGCCATGGCCATACCCATCAGCCATGCGGCTGGACGGGGCGACTGCGCCGAGATGCGCCGCATCGCATGGTGCGGCTACCGGATGATGCTCGTCACCATGGCGGCGGCATCCATGCTCTTCATCTTCGGAGGACAATTCCTGATGGGACTGTTCACGTCCGACCCTGCCGTCCTGACACTGGCGCTCACTCTCATCATACCCATGGTAGCCTATCAGCTCGGCGACGCCACGCAGATAACCTTTGCCAACGCACTGCGAGGCACCTCCAAAGTGCTACCGATGCTCTACATAGCCCTGGTGAGCTACATCATCATCGGGCTCCCCGTCACCTACCTGATGGCATTCCCCCTCGGAATGGGCATGTACGGAATCGTGCTGAGCTTCTCCGTCAGCCTCTTCCTGGCAGGCGCTCTATATCTCGCATTCTTCCTCAGAGCCACACGCAAGCAGCCTTGACAATTACTGCCTGCCGCCACGCCGCAGCTTATCACCCTTGCCGCATTTGTCCGAAAGCGGACACCCCTGGCATCCGCCGCTGACGCATCGGCGTGCGCGGAAGAGATAGACTGCGGCCACTACTACTACCACCGCCACAATAATCCACTGTATCGTCTGTGTCATCACTTCTTCGTAAGTCGTTTTTTCAGAGCTGAGGGAGTAGTGTCGGCCGGACACTGCTCGAACGGCAGACGGAAAGCGCAGCCCGTCGCATAACGGCTGCAGCCGAATGCCGTGCGCCCCTTGATGATATGCCCTTCGCCACAATCCGGACACGGCACCTGCTCGAACTTGGTCACTCGCGGCGCACGGGCCTTCTTCGGAGCACCGTCCGCGCCGGCTTTCTTCTTCGCCCCCTTCTTTTCTTCAGGAGTCTCCGCCACGATACGCCGGCTCGAGTTGTCTGACAGCACACTCAACACGATTTCGCGTATCAGCTGACTGATTTCTCGCACGAACTGTGCCGGAGAGTAGTCTCCGCGCTCTATCTGACGGAGCTTGTTCTCCCAGATACCCGTGAGCTTGGCCGACTTGAGCAGCTCCTCATGTATCGTCGATATCAGGTCTATCCCGGCCTGTGAAGCTATGATGTTCTTGCGCTCGCGGTATATGTAGCGGCGCTTGAAGAGCGTCTCTATGATTGCGGCACGTGTCGACGGACGTCCGATGCCATTGTCCTTCATCGCCTCGCGCAGTTCCTCATTGTCCACTGTGCGTCCTGCCGTTTCCATAGCCCGCAGAAGCGTGCCCTCAGTGTAGTACTTCGGCGGCTGCGTGGTCTTTTTTGCAAGGAATGGGGCATGAGGGCCCGACTCACCGGGCGTGAACACGGGCAGAACGGCGTTGTCTCCTTCGTCCGGGTCCTTCCCCTCCTTCTCGTCTTCCTTGCCCTTGTAGAGCGCTCGCCATCCCGCCGACACTATCACCTTGCCCGTAGCCTTGAATCCGTACTTCCCGGCATGCGCGGTCACCGTAGTGGCCTCGAACTCGCAGTCAGGGTAGAACGCCGCGATGAAGCGCATCGCTATCAGATGATAGAGACGCTTCTCATCACCGTCGATGCCCGACGGATACTGACCCGTGGGGATGATGGCGTGGTGGTCTGTCACCTTCGAATTGTCGAATATCTTCTTCGACTTCACTATCGGCTTCGACAGAAGCGGCTCGGTCACAGCGGCGTATGGAGTCATCTTTCTCAGCGTAGGACCGATTTTGGGATATATGTCATCCGAAAGATACGTCGTGTCGACGCGCGGATAAGTGGTGAGTTTCTTCTCGTACAGCGACTGTATCAGTCGGAGCGTGGCGTCGGCGGTCCAGCCGAATTTCTTGTTGCACTCCACCTGTAGCGACGTCAGGTCGAACAGTCGCGGAGGTGCCTCGCGACCCTTCTTCTTCTTCACATCGTCGACAGTGAATTCGAGCGGCGACACCTCGGCCACAGCCGCATTCCCGGCCTCTTCAGTGGCGAAGCGGTCTCCCGTACTCGTGAAGTTGGCATCGCGATAGAGCGTGTGCAGTTCCCAGCTGTCCTTCGGCACGAAGTCCGCTATCTCCTGCTGACGCTTCACTATCAGCGCAAGCGTAGGCGTCTGAACTCGCCCTATTGAGAGGACCTGACCCGGTGCCGAATACTTGAGTGTATAGAGGCGCGTGGCATTCATTCCGAGAATCCAGTCCCCGATAGCTCGCGAAAGACCGGCGAAGAAAAGCCTGTCGTAGTCCGACTGTGGCTTCAGCGTCGTGAATCCCTCTCGGATCGATTCGTCAGTAAGCGACGATATCCACAGCCGGCGCACCGGACACGTCGTGCCCGCTTTCTTCATGACCCAGCGCTGGATCAGTTCTCCCTCCTGACCGGCGTCACCGCAGTTTATCACCTCTTCGGCATCCCTGATGAGTTTCTCGATTACTTCGAACTGGTGCCGGTATCCGGCATCGTCGATAAGTTTGATGTCGAACTTGTCAGGTATCATCGGAAGCGTGCCAAGCGACCAGCGCTTCCAGTCGGCGCGGTAGTCGTCAGGCTCCAGCAGACAGCACAGATGTCCGAAAGTCCACGTCACGCGGTAGCCGGCACCCTCGAAGTAGCCGTCATGGCGTTCGTTGGCGCCGAGAATAGCCGCGATGTCGCGGGCCACACTCGGTTTCTCGGTGATGCACAGCTTCATCGGCTCGTTCCCGGATTGGCTTTAGCCTCGTTCCACAAGGCATCCATCTCGTCCAAAGTCATCTCTGAAAGGGTACGCCCGGCCTCGCGGGCCTTCGTCTCGATATAGTTGAAGCGGCTGATGAACTTCCGGTCTGTCCGCTCGAGTGCGTTCTCCGGATTGACTCCGTAGAGACGGGCCGCGTTCACAAGACTGAAGAAAAGATCGCCGAACTCTGCCTCGATATCATCCTTGCTGCCCGATGCTATGGCATCGGCCGTCTCGGATATCTCCTCGCGTACCTTGGCCCACACCTGCTCGCGCTCCTCCCAGTCGAAGCCAACGTTTGCAGCTTTCTCCTGCACTCGGTACGCCTTCACAAGCGCCGGAAGCGCCGATGGCACGCCGGCCAGCACAGAGCGGTTCCCGTCCTTTTCCTTGAGTTTCAGCTGTTCCCAGTTCTGGGTCACCTCTTCGGCATTGTCCACGTGCACCGTGCCGAACACATGAGGATGACGGTATATGAGCTTGTCATTTAGAGCGTCAGCCACATCCGCTATGTCGAACTGGCCCTTCTCCGACCCTATCTTCGCATAGAAAAGTACGTGGAGCAGAACATCCCCGAGCTCCTTGCGGATGTTCGAGGCGTCATCGTCCAGCAGGGCCTGCGCCAGTTCGTAGACTTCCTCTATGGTGTTGGGACGCAGACTCTCGTTCGTCTGCTTGGCATCCCACGGACACTTGACACGCAGTATGTCAAGCGTATCGATGATGCGTCCGAGGGCCTCGAGCTGTTCTTGGCGTGTATGAAGCATAATAATCGTTTATCTAAAAGTGAATTAGCGGATACCGCGCTTCCGGCATCCGGCGAAATACTCTGCAAAGGTACGATTTTCAGTCCGAAAAAGAAAAATTTTGAGTCGAGTCCGAGCGACAAGATGTTAAAATAAAGATTGGCAATTAAGTTAAATATGTTAAAGTTTTCCCGTTATTGATTTTTATGCGTTGTTAATACTGATTATATCAATTATTTTAATCATCTTTGCAGCGCAATGTACGGAATCGGACACCTCGATGACCGTAAGTTCTCAGAGATATCATACTTATATAAATTACTTCACCGGCTAAACTATAGCGAATCGTATACCATGTCGATCGCCGCACTGATATTTTCCTATTGTTCCGACGCTGCCGGACCTATGCAGAGCCGGAGTTTAGCGTGCACATATACATCATGACGATGAAGTGTATTTTGACAAAAAACAAAAAAACTAACAATAATTCAGTTAATTAAAAACAACCCTTTTGCATGAAGAACATTTGTCACCAAATGACCCGGAAAGCAATGCTTGCTTTTGTTCTGCTGCTGGCTACCGCTCTCCCGGCTTTAGCGCAAAACATCACGGTCTCAGGTACCGTGTATGAGCCCGAAGGCGAACCCGCCATCGGCGCCAGTGTCGAGGTAAAAGGTGTCACCGGCAACGGTGCCGTCACCGACTTCGAAGGCAATTACTCTATCAAGGTTGCACCCGATGCAACTCTTATTTTCTCCTATGTGGGATGCGACACTCAGGAAATTCCCGTTAACGGTCGTACGAAAATCGACGTGAAGTTCTCGACAAACGCCGTCGCAATGAACGAACTCGTCGTTGTTGGCTACGGTACCGTCAAGAAAGCCGACGCCACCGGTTCGGTCGGAGTCGTGAAGCCTTCTGAAATCGAAGCCGGTCTCGCCGCCACAGCCCAGGACCTCCTCGTCGGAGCAAGCCCCGGTGTGGTTGTTGCCACCAACGGTGGTGACCCTGCAGGCGGTGCCAATATCCAGATTCGTGGCGGTGCATCGCTCTCGGCTTCGAACGAGCCTCTCATCGTGGTCGACGGTGTGCCCATGGAAGGCAACGCCGTTCGTGGCTCATCCAACCCTCTGGGACTCATCAACCCCGAGAACATCGAGAACATGACCATCCTCAAGTCCGCTTCTGCTACGGCCATCTACGGTAGCCGTGCTTCGAACGGTGTCATCATCATCACCACTAAGAGCGGTAAGTCAGGTAAGCCTCAGGTGACATTCACTGCCAACTTCAAGGCTGCCACACCGCGCAACTACCTCGACATGATGTCAGGCGACCGCTTCCGCGATTTCATCCTCAACCGCTATGGCGAAGACACTCCTCAGGCTGCTGCTCTCGGAGCAGCCAGCACTAACTGGCAGAAAGAAGTGCTCCGCACCACTTTCAGCCACGACTACAGCGTGTCGGTGGGCGGCACTGTAGGATTCCTGCCATACCGCGTCGCTGTCGACTACAGCAGCAACCAGGGCGTTGTTCGCAAGACTAACAACGACCGACTCGGTGCTTCAATCAACCTCACTCCCAAGTTCTTCGACGACCTTCTCAGCGTAAACGTCAACCTCAAGGGAGCATACATCAAGAACAACTACGACCAGGGCTCTCTCGGTAGCGCTATCAGCTTCAACCCCACGCTGCCCGTTCGTAGCCGGAACGTATTCAACAACTGGACAACATACATCAACAACGGCGGTCTCGCAGGCGAGGACACTCCCGG
>CAMWZB010000007.1 GCA_947178655.1 uncultured Porphyromonadaceae bacterium | reverse complement strand
GTCCATAGCTTTGCCGTTGACATTCACCGAAGCACCTTTTGCCCACTGCGGTATGCGCATATATAGGGGGAAAGACACCTTTTCGTCGGTGTTCACCGTAAGTGTCACGGTTTCCTCGAAGGGGTAATTGGTGGTTTCGGAGAGGCGTACGGTCTTGCCGTCGGCTACTTTGGCGGTGGTCTCGTTGGCGGCGTAGAGCATCGTGGCAAGTCCGCCGTCGGTGGTGGCCATCACGAGGTGCTCGGCGTAGTAGGGCCATCCCATGCCGTGGTTGTGCTGGCAGCATCGGCTGCTGAAGGGGCTCATCGACAGCATTCCGCGGAGGTTGTTGTCGATGCTGGGGCCGTGGAGCTTTTCGTCGCTGATGGCCATGTTGGGCGAAGTGATGTAGCGGAGAGCCTTCATGTCGTCGGTCATGGCGGCAGTGAAAGTGTTCAGGGCCACATTCTCACAGTGGTCGGCCCAGAAGGGGTCGCCGGTGATACCCATCAGAATTTCGTCGCTGGCCATCTGTTCGACGATTGCGCAGGTTTCTGCACCCTGACGCGGATCGAAATATCCGGCACGGGCGTTCTCATCGGCTCCGTACATGCCGCCCGGCACCTGTCCGTAGCGGGCACGCATGGTGTTGTGGTTGTCGTATGTGGCTTTGAGCATCTTCTCGTCGCCGGTGTACATATAGTAGGTGGCCGGTTCGCGGAAGCCCTGGGCCACGTTCACGCCGTGCCAGTTGGGGAGGTCATCGGTGAGAGTCCAGTCGGATGTGTTTTTATGCAGTTTGTCGGCGAGGGGCAGGATGCTCCGGTCACCGGTGCGGTTGTAGAGCCACAGCACGCTCCAGAGATTGTCGCCGCCGCGCTTCTCCTGCCACAGACCTTTGAGGAACTGCTCGTCAGGAACGGTCATCTCCCACTTGAAGTAGTTGGTCATGGCATCGAGCACGCGGGCATCGCCGGTCCCTTCGTAGTAGGTCTGGAGCGCCCACAGCATCACCATCTGCGCCCATACTTCGGGGTTGCCGTTCTCGAAGTTGCGGGGACCGAGAAATCCGTCTTCCTTTAAGTTGTTCAGCACGGCATCGAACCATACTTGCGACTCGCGCTTCATCTCCTCGTCGTCGAGGATGTAGGCCAGCGACGAGTAGCCGCGGAGCCAGTAGGGCACTTCTTCCCATCCGTGGTCGCCGTGGTCGTCGAGCCATTGGTTGTTGTTCTTGTCGAGCCATGCGCTGACGGTGCCGAGTTTGCCGTTGAGCCCTTCCTTCTGAAGCTCAAGATACTTTCGGAGCCACCCTTTGGGCTGAACCTGGCCCACGGGGAGCTTCAGCAGGGGAGCTGCCTTAAGTGGTGCGCGGAAGGCTGTGTAGTTAGCGTTTGTTCCGGATAGAGGACGGTCTACCACCTCGACGCTGTTCTCTGCCGATAGTGAGCAGGCGCTCAGCATGATGGCCGCTCCCGCTGTCAGTAAATTGGTATGGAATGATTTTATCATAGTAGAACTGTTGGATGAATTAGATTAGCGCATTGGCGCATACTTGACTAATTTTTCCGATGATTGACTTAATTGTTAAATGCTTTATTTATTCTCCGTCGCGTCCTTTTCGCCCAGCCGGAACTCAAGCCAGGTCCATGACTGGTCGTGGCGGGCATCAGGAATGCTTTCCGATTTGAAGCTGTTGCCTCTGCAATCGTTTACTTCGATGGTGGCGGCCATGCGCTGGTTTTCGGGTGCCGAGTCCTTCCCGAGCACTCGCCAGGGGATTGCAGCCTCCATTACATAGCCGGCGTCGCTGCTCCTGACTGTATAGACTGTGCCTGTGGCGTCGTGTGCTACCCACGTCCCGGCATCTCCCTGACGGCATTCGAGGTTTCCGTCGGCAACAAAGAAAAACTCGAACATTCCGGCCACAGGGGTGTCGTCGCTGACATTGTCGGCGTCGATAAGCAGCTTGACGCCGTCGCTGAGCATGCATGAAGAGTCTGACATAGGGGTGTCGTCGTCGACCGCAGCCACGAAATAAAGGTTATCGTCATCATAGCTGAAATCGGCATATACATTGCGCGACAGTTCACTCGTTCCCATTTTTATCTGGCCGGCTGTAGTGGTGGTGTATTCACCCGGCGCCGCAACGCCGTCGACAGCCGGTGTGCTGTAGCGGGCCGTAAGTGCTTTTACAGGCGTTCCCGTCACCATGTCGACGTGCCGGCGGTTGTTCACTCCGCCCGCTCCGTAACCTCCGAGGGCACAGACCGTGTTTTCGCCTATCACCGACACAGAGTTCACTTCGATTGATATCCGCGATTCAAGATTGTCGGGAAAGGGCTGAGACATGGCCTTGAAGCCTCGTCCGTTCTTGTCTCCTACATAAACATACATGTTCATTAGCCCATAGTCACCGCTTTTGTGGAAAGACTGCCTTGACAGAATGGTTTCGCCGGACTGCATCACTCTCAGATATGGCGCACCTCCGAATGTCAGCGGACACCAGTCATAGTCTATTATCTGCGAGCGCATGGGGCTGTCGGCGCCTACCGGTCCGTTTTTCCAGTTCTCCTCAAGAGTGGTGCGCACTGTCACCGGCACGAAGCTGCCCATCCCGGGCCAGCCGTTGTCTTCGATGGCGACTACGATGCTGTCGCCCAGAATCACGGCTGTGGGCATTCCGTCGCGCGAGCCCGGACGGAATGAGATTGTTTCAGGACCATTCCAGTTGTAGCCCTTGTCATGCGACCGGAACAGCTGTATGCACTGTTCGCCCGAGTGCGTGTACGGAGCCTCGTCCGACACATAGAGATGCACTTCTCCCGACGGCAGCTCGAGAATCACAGGTTCCCATGTGCCGTTGTCGAAGGTCCTTTCGCCGTCGTATACAAACACATCGTCGCTCCACGAAGCTCCGTTGTCCTCGCTTATGCGCAGGCGCACGCCGAAACGTCCGTCAGGCACACTCTCATCAGGAAATCCGATATTGTAGGTTATTATTATCTTTCCGTCTGCAAGCTGATACAGGTCCACGTCGAAGTAACGCATTCCGGCAGGCGGATAGAACACAGTTTCCTGCGGAGTCCATGTCAGCCCCATGTCGTCGCTGTAGCTGATGACCACGTTCCAGTCCACTTCTGTAGCGGCAAGCAGGCGCCCGTCGTTGAGCTGAATCATGCGGGCATACCATCCGCCGTCGAAAATAGTCTGCCGACTGCGCATGTCCCAGAATATCCGGGATCCCTCATAGGGTGCGACTCTCTTGGCCGGTGCCGAGAGCAGACATGCCGCGGCGAGGGCTGTTAAACATAATTTTCTCATAGTTTAGTGTCCGAGTATGAGTTTCTTGCCGCCGCGTATGTAGATACCTTTTGCGAGCGACTGCTCCGAAGTGCCGAGATATTGTCCTTGAAGATTGTATATGCGGCGGTCGGAGGTGTCTGATGAGGCGTGGTCGGCCTGTGGGAGCGATATGCCCGAAGGGGCGAACGGTCTGACGATTTTCAGGCCGTAGTCGATATGACCGCCTCCGCCGCCCTGGGTCAGAGATGCAGCCAGCACGTTGTCGCCCTGACGCAGCAGCGCTTTCCGGCTCGCGTCGAGCGTTATCTCGGCATAGTTGTTGTCGTTCCAGCCCGAGGCGCTCCATATGCGAGTGCCGTTGAGATATATGACAGGATTCTCGTCGTAGCTGCATGTGAGGATGACCTGAGACCCGGAGGTGATATCGGCCAGTGCACCGTCATCGAGCGTGAAGTGCCGGCGCACAAGTATCGGCCTCACCTGACTGGGCCATTCGGTGATGTAGAACATATTGGCATCGTTGCTGAATGGCCCGGAGCCGTTGATCCAGTCTGACTCGTCTTCGCCGACGGAGTACCATTCGCACTCTTCGGCCGTGGCTATGTCATCGTTGTAGTTCAGCAGATAGTACTTGCAGGGCCATGGTCCGCTCTCGGCCACGGTGTGCAGGAGCGTTTCCGATACGGTCATGTCGGCCTCGTAGAGTCCGCAGTCGGCGAAGGCTCCGCCCCAGTTCTGATGTACGTGCACGGCCAGTACGTTCGGTGTACCATCGGTTTTGAGCAGAGCCTTCTGTTCGTCGGAGAGCAGGATGTACTCGTCATTATTCCAGCCGTCGGCCACGGTGTGCACCTGTACGCCGTTGATGTACCACTCCGAGGGTCCGTCGTCGTGTCCGCAGGCAAGATAGACCGAACCGGCCGGGAGCGACGATAGGGCGAACGTGCGTCGCATGTACATCTCGCCCATGATTTCGGCCTGGCACCAGCGGAATGAGCGGTGGCCCTTGTAGTATTCGTCGGAGCTGAACGGAGCCGAGGCCTTCTGCCATGAGTACTCGCTGTCGGTGAGCACGTAAGAGGGCTCGTACCATAAGCGGCCTTCACTGTCGGCCACAGGCTCGCCGAGAACCTGATTGTAGTATGCCGAATCGTAGCGGCGGCCGTCGTTGTACACCCATACATCGGCCGTGTATGGTTCGTCGGGAGTGTACTGGGAGGAGGGCAATATGACTTTGGAGGGGTTGAACGTTGATATCACGTGGCTCTCGCCGGATGCCTGAAGCGGACATGCGGCGACAGCGGACAGAAGAATGCAGTAGAGTCTGTAGATTTTCATCGGATTTTAAGGTGAAATATTCCGACTGCTAAGTTATGTCACCCGCTCTGTATATGATGATAATTACAGTTCAAATATGCGCAATATCGTGTCACGCGTCTGTCTCGGGCGGATAGTCGCGAAAAATGACTTGCTCGGATAGTGCGACGGATGGTGTAAATATGTTGTAAAACATATGGAAATGTTTGCATTTAGCCATAACAAACATTACTTTTGCGAAACACCTTAAAATCAGGCTTTCCTATGAATTCAAAAGCCGTCATTTCCGTCATTTTCCTTTCTGTCGCTTTTTCAGCCTTTGGCGAAAAGGTGGCTATGCCTTGTGAACGAATTCCGTTCTCCAGAGAGATTCTTGAAAGTTCTCTTTGGAATGCTTCCGTGCAGAGTGCTGTCAACGAGGGTGGTCGAGGATATGTGTCCTTGAGCCCGGGTGGATTTATAACAGAGTATATCAATGCCGATTCGGAGCATTATCTGCTGAGCGGCGACACGCTCGTTTTCCGAGGCTATACACGCGGTCGCAATATCGGTGCGCTTGTTGATTCGGTGACGCCACTGTTGCGCTTCCCGGTCGTTCCCGGCGATTCGATGACGACGGCATACTCCGTGTCAGGCAGTGTCGACGGCGTGCCGATGTTTATGGAAAGAGGCGAAATGAGCGTCAGTGCGGTCCGTCGCGGCAGGTTTGTTTTCGCTTCGGGCGACACTGTACCGGCCGTTCTCGTGCATGAGCGCCGCAACTGTCTTTCGTTCACAAAGGCAGACAGCGCCGGCGTAGAGAATACGGAAGATTTTTGGCGCTGGTATGCTCCTGATGCACGGATACCGTTTGCCATACAGCTGACGCGGGCCGGCGACAGAGCACCGCGGCTCTTTGTTCCTGATTCGTATGATGGGGCAGGAGATGACGCCTCTGTCAGTGCCACAGACGAAGAACGGCGTCGGGAGGTTCTTGCTGCGGCTCAGGTCAGCTACAGCAACGGCGGTATATGCGTGACGCTGGGCGAACTACCCGGAGTGGAGGCTGATGTATATATAATTGATGTGCCGGGAAATATCTACGGACGTACGGTCATGTCGCTCGATGATACGCGAAACGAATTCCATATCGCCACATCGGGTCTCGGGCACGGGAGCTATCTCCTTGTGATAGCTCTTGGCGGCGATTCGCCGCTTGTAGAGAAACGCGCTCTTGTATTGTAAAACATGTTCACTTAAGACCGATATGAAGAATCTTGCAATAACCATGGCCCTTATGCTGTCGGCGTTCATCGCGGCGGCACAGTCCGGCGAGGCCTTCACGTGGACAGACAAAGAAATATGGCCCGAAAGCCCCACCGCCGCTACCATCCGCGAAGTCACCTCACCTCGTCCGGCACTTGTGACAGGTGCTGCGGAGTTTTCCGTACCGCTGTATACTCTTGATGCCGAAGGCCTGTCCATTCCCTTCGAGTATAGATACCATTCCAACGGAATCAGGGTAGATGACGACCCGTGTCCGTGGGGGCACGGGTGGACTATGTATCCGTCAATCCGCCTGTCAAGGCGTATCCTCGGGCGTCCCGACGGTCTTTTCACACCGGTAGCTAATAAACCGTATCTCACACATAACGAGTGCTACCACGCCATGACGGATTCAGTGCTGGATTTAAGCGCGACTACTTTCCCGTCGTTTTACACGGATGCCTGCCCGGATATATTCACCGTTCAGCTTCCTTCGGGACAGTTCAGTTTCATGTTCAGGGAAGGAAAGGCAATCACAGCCGGCAAGGATGAGTTCCGTATAGAAGCAGATTCGACACTGACGGAGTTCTCCATCACAGACCCATACGGATATGTGTATAAGTTCGATGTCGCAGGAGAATTTTCGATGGCCCGCGCGTTCACTACCGAATGGTTTCCGTCGACGATTACCTGTCCTTCAGGTCGCAAGGTTACGTTTACGTACAGGGATTATAAATCGTACTACCGTAATCTGAGTCATCCGGCACCAAGAGTTTTTTCATATGAAAAAACAAGCAATATAAAAACATTGACTACACAACATGCGGGTGATGCGCATCCGCATTTTGATAATGGAAAACTGCTGACATCAGTATCTTTTGCCGGGCATTCGGTTGAGATAAGCTATCTTGGAGGAGATAAGGACATGCATATAGCGAGTCTTGTTGCCAAAGTCGGAAACAAGACGATAAAGTCGTATTCATTCAATTTTGATACTACGACGCACATGCCGTTGTCAATCACCGGTGACGTCGGTACATATTCGTTTGAATACTACCCTTTGCCAAATTACAATTATGCTAAAGACTGGTGGGGGTACTATACAAGAAACACCGGATGCAGTGTCACTCTATATGCCAACCTTGACTTTTGGAACGGTCCGAACGATTTCCATTGCGAAATGGGTTCCCGTAATGTCGATGAAGGCTATATGAAAAGCTATATGCTCCGCAAGGTCATCTATCCTACCGGCGGTAGTGCGGAATGGGACTATGAGATGCACCGGTTTGCCGATTTTGAATCGCCGCGAGGCGATGCCGATCGCATAGAGAAGGCTCCCGTGCTTAACTGTGGCGGAGGCCTTAGGGTAAAGTCAATAATCATGCGAGAGAGTGACGACGACGAGACTCCGCAGATTGTAGACTATACATACGGAGAGAATGGCGACGGACTGGCCGTGTGTGAATATGCGCCTACCCTCGACACTTTCATTCAGTTGCGTGATTATGTCAGTTATATTCCCCCGGAATCGGAAGGAGTTGGTGGCCGTTCTACAATAATAACAAAGATATCTATATTGTCAGAATCGAATTATCTCGAAAACCATATAGGTGTTGTCCCCGTCTGGTATCCGGAAGTCACTGAAATCAGTGCAGAGGGAAAGACAGTCTATAATTTCGAGAAATTCGGAATCGAGGATAGGCCCGGGATTTATGAGCCGTTCGGCGACGGTGTGCTCAATATCGGAAGTGCGTTTTCCTCCGGTCCTCAGCTTGTGAAGCAGACTGTTTTCAAAAGCACTTCGAACAGCTATGCGGAGGTGTACTGCGAGCAGATGGAATACGATGATGTAGCCGGTTCGACATGCTTTGGCCATTCTATCAAACGAAAACTCTACTCCGACGGTATGGTGGTGAATCTTTCTGCGCCTGACTTTACGGGAGGACTTGTATATAATTGGTACACTATTTGTAGCGCAGGTATTCCCCCGGACTATGATTACCCGGCTATGGAGCCTATTGACTTTAATGAGAGCAGTGTCTATATGCGCCTGAAGATATCCATCGAGCCATACCGCACGAGACTGGCAGGCAAAACGACGACAGAGACTCGCGAAGGTGGCAAGTATGTCACGTCGCAGATGTTCAGCTATGTGGACGATACAGACCTGCTTGTCGAGGAGCGTACCACGGGCGCGACTGGCACAGTCGTACGCACGCTGACGTATCCCGACAAGAACGTATCAGCAGTGCAGAGCCAGATGGTGGCTGCCAATCTGAAAGGCGTTGCCATCGGTCAGACTGTCCGCTGCGGAGAGGCTGTGACATCAGTCCGTGCCGATATGAAGCGCTTCGGTACGGCATCGGTATTCCGTCCCGTGTCGGTCTACCGCAGACGCGGCACATCCTCCGAATATGCGTCGGCCACCGTGGAGTGGGACGGCAATGGCAATTTACTGTCCTCCACCGACCGTGCCGGTATCGTATCGTCGTATACATGGGATACATCAGGACGCTACCCTCTCACCATGACCGTCGGAGGCCTCCGGAGCCTGGCCGAGTGGGAACCTGGTGTCGGCGTAAAATCGATGACTACGCCTGCCGGAATAAAGACGGAATTCACCTATGATGCCGCCGGACGTCTTGAGAGCACGGGTATCAGCGGTATCGGCACGCTCATGTCGTGGGACTACGCCATCGCTCAGAGCGGCGACAACTATGTGAAACAGACTATGTGGCGCTCGTCGTCAGCGTCGGCCGACCATCCGTATACGCGCAGCAATTTCAACGGACTCGGGCGTAAGGTGTCTGATGTGTCTGCTCTGAATCAGTCCGGCTGGAAGTATATAGCCTCAGCCTACGGCTACGATGATATGGGCCGTCCCGTACGCACATACAGCGCCGCTGCAGTTGGCTCGGACTCCCCCTCGGAGTCGGATGTCGCATCGGCAGCCTCGTCGTACTACGGCGATGACAGGCCCTGGACCGTCACATCGTACGAGCCTTCGCAACGAGCTTTGGCCGTATCGGCCCTCAAGGCCGGCAGTGCCTGGCATACGGGCGACCATAAGGCCACTGTCCGCCGCAGGGTCAATAGTACAGGCACATATAAATGCGCCCGGTACGAAGTCGGCAGCGACGGCGGCATACAGTTCAAGGGTTACTATGCCACCGGTGCCCTGACGGTCGACGAGAGCACCGATGAGGACGGAGTGAAGATACTTACCTTCACTGATTTCAGGGGCAATACCGTCATGCGTAAACAGGGAGCCTCAAGTACGCGCTATGTCTACGATGACTACGGCGCCCTGCGCTATGTCCTGCCGCCTGATATGTCCGATACTTCGTATCCGGCGTCTTCGGCCGCTCTTCTGAGCAAAGCCTATATCTACCGCTACGACGAGCGCGGACGTCTCGTCTACAGCAAGATTCCGGGCCGCAGCGCGTCGGAATACGTCTATGACGATGCCGGACGTCTCGTCGCCGAGAATGATGCCGACCTCGGCTCTAAGTGGAGACTTCACTTCTATGACAAGGCCGGGCGAAAGGTCCTTGTCACCGAGGCGACCATGACTGTCGGTGCCGCCAAAAGGGCACAGCTCGCACGACCTTGCACGGCAGTGGCCGGCACCCCCGGGTCAGGACTTAAAGGATACAGCGTGAATTTCACCTTCCCTGCCGACAACACAGTCCGCCTTGCCATGTACTACGACAACTACGCCTCTCAGACTTCGCTCCCTTCTGCCGGAGGTACATATCTTTCCGCTCCCGTGGGACTGGCGACGGGCATGTGGGCCGCCACCGACGATAACGGAGGTGTCAGCGAGATGTACCGCTACGACAATGCCGGACGTGTGACATGTCGCGTCACCGACCGCGCTGACTGCCGCATCATCACCTCGACGACCTACAACTATGCCAGTCAGCCCGTCTCCACCACTGACTATGTCTATGACAAGACAAAAGCGACGTGGCAGAAGCATACGGTCACCCGCACATTCACTTACGACGGAGGTGGCCGGATGACGCAGGAACGCACTCTCTATGCCGGCCATCCGGCCGTTATCACCGATTATACTTATAACGCGGTCGGTCAGGTAGGCAAGACCGTCATCGGACTCGAAGGTACGACCGCAGGCGAGATGGTGCCGGCTAACGTAAGCCGCGAATATACCTACGACGTTCACGGCTGGCCCGTGAAGATAGAGACCGGAGTGCCGCTCACACTGGTGCGACCGAATCCCCTTGATATAGCAGGCCACTACTACAGTACTGCCGCAGCTCAGAATGACATTGTTGTTCGGGGCCCCTTCGACGTAGAACCAATAAGACAACGGCTGACAGAGACCATCCACTATGCCGACGGAACAACTCCACGGTATAACGGCACACCCTCGGCACGCGGACTTACGCAGGGAGGCCGCTATGACTATCGCTACGACCGCTACGACCGACTCATCGCGGCCGATTATACCGCGCCGGAGTCCACTCCTGAAGCCGATTTCTCGACCGCATATACCTACGACATCCTCGCCCGGGTGAAAACAGTGAAGCGCCACGGCATCGTAGACCTTGACGGCGAAACGGAAGTGTTCGGCATGCTCGACGACCTCACCATGACCTATGAGGACGGCCGTCTGAGCAAGATGGCATCGAATATCACCGAAGAGACCGGCCGTAACTTCTATGGCCGCACCGGTTGGTATTATGGCACGTACATGCCGTCGTGCATAATAAACTACAATGACGCCGGCCGTCTGACCAAGGACTCCGGCCGAATGCTCGAGACCGTCATCTACAACACTCTCGGCCTGCCGACCTTGTATAGCGCAGGAAGCGGACAGTATACCACCACGGCACCACGGCGCGAGCGGGTCAACGACGCCACCGGGCGCAAGGTGAGGCAGACCGAATACGAATATGTCCGCGGAGTGCAGACTGTGACTTCCGACCGCCGGTATATGGGCAGCTACACCTTCAACGCCGACACCCTCGAGCGGATAGACTTCACAGGCGGTTATTTCGACGGCCGTGGAAATGCCCACTTCATGTTCACGGACTGGCAGGGCAACGTCACCATCACGACCGACTCCTCGGGCGAAATCGAGCAGCATATCGGCTACTATCCCTACGGCGAGCCGTGGCGGGAGCCGTCAGGCCAGCGTGCCACACTCTTTGCCGGCAAGGAGCGCCTCAGAGGTCAGTCCGCAGGCGATTATGACTTCGGCCCGCGCGGCCTGCGCAGCACTGCCGTCAACTGGGACGGCGCCGACCGTAATGCCGGAGACTACCCCTGGTGGTCGCCCTGGAGCTATTGCGGCGGTAATCCTATCAAATACACTGACCCCTCAGGTGATAATGTTGTGATATTATGTATATGGGAGGCCCAAATTGGTCATATAGCGATGCTTATTCAGGATGAAAATGAGAAATGGCAATATTATTCAATTAATGGAAATAAGAAATACTTCAATAGTTCTGGATCAGGGCGCAGGTTTAATGACGTAGCGGTTGGATCATGGGACTCTCCTCAAGAATTCTTAGACTCATCATATAATGAAGAAACCGAAGACAGTCAGGATGATAAAACCAAGAGTAATTATAATTATGATTTAGCTTACGAAATTGAATCCACACCTGAACAAGATGCAGTAATGCGAGCGAAATTTGTTGAGATGGCTAAAACAGGTTATAATTTGTTTAATAATAATTGTGCGACTACTGTAAAAGAGGTTTTAATTAGTGGCGGAATCGAGGTTCCTGACTTCAAAATACCAGTTATATCTATTGAAATCCTCAATATAAAAAAGCCAATAGAAATTAATCTTGGCCATGAATTGTACAGATTACCTAAATTTTTAATGGAATCGATGCAGGATAAAGCTAGTAATGAATATGAGAGAACCAAATAATTATTAAAACGTAGTAGTTTGTTTCTTTACCCACATTATATGGGAGTTAAGAAGCTATACATATTGTATTGATAAGCGTAGACCTGTACATATATCATTCTTTTTTAATATCAACCATGAAGTCAAAAGTAATAGAAACAATAAAGAAATACGCGTTGCTGGTGGGGTCCCTCATATACTTGTATGCGGGTTTTGTCGCCATCGTGGTTTATTATCTCAGTACATTTCTCTCCAAGCCTAAATGGCTTATTATGCCGATGGTTCTGTCATCTATATTCGGAGCGATTTATTCCGCTGTGAACTATAAGCTGTTAGGCCGTCTGTTCTCGAAGAGTGTGGTTAATACGTTTACAGTAACTCTCGTCATAACACTGCTTACGTTGTTTATAATCACGTTGTGTAAGTATGTTATTAGTTATACGGGTTTTATTAAGGTGAGCATATGAAGAATCCTAAATTCATACGTGTGGACCACCTGTTGGCTTATTTGATAATGTATGGCGGGTATACAATTCTTATTCTCTTCGACGTATCTTGCCTCTGTGCGTTTGGAATGGAGGGGCTCTTATTGGCAACGGTTCTCACAATACCGTTAATCATCGTATACTTTATTATCAGCAATATTGCCGCCGCCGCTGCCGACCTAAGAGGGAAGGCTATCATAGTCAATACAATTCTGTTAGCGCTATTAGTCACATTGTGCTTAATAGTTTTCTTTGAAATTTCTGCCTGGCGGTATAAGATATACTCCCTTTTTCCATAATATACTTTTCGTTGAAACTTATTTATATGGAACTATTTACTGACAAAGAACTCAAGAATCTGGTAAGATGGACTGCTTACACAATTCTTTATGCCGGTTATATCTGTGTTTTGGCGGGTTATCTGCTCGAAGTATACCATGGGGACGTCAGCTTTGACATGAACACTGCGCTATTCATTAGTCCGTATTTGATGCTTGTCGGTGCATTTACAAAGGTAGTGGTGCCGTTAAGAATTGTATTCATTGTGCTGTCACTCCTGATTCTGACGATATTCCTGATGTATATGAGCTGTGGACCACAGTAGTGTTCATTATCGGGAAAAACGACAGCCATGCGGCTGAAGTATCAGGTATAAGCGTATACGGGTGCATCAAAGAAATCGACTCGGTTCTTTCGCTTTATACTGCGGAGTGACACATGCCAATTGAAGTGTCAAGAATTACCAAAAATTACCTACACGATGAAAGCAAACAGTAAGAAAATACTCGAATGGTCTATAATGGCTTTTTTTATCGCTTGCCTGATAGGGGTGGTTATAAAAAAGGGTGTTATGTATGAAGGTACATCCGAGTACGCAGTCGCAGCCACATTGTCGAATGATAGTGTCCCACAAGAAGAATCAATAGATAGTATATACCGGGACGTCGACCTTTACGAAGTACCGGATACTATGATATACAGAGCAGTGGGAAAAAGTGGGAAAGGCGGGAATTTGATTCCGATTGAAAATCTTCCTGTCAGGAATCTGTCTTATCATGAAATAATCCGTAAGTTCGGCGGTGATGCCATATTGCAAAAACGTGATGTAATTGATGCGGAGTCATTCCCTCGCGCCTGGAACAGTCTGCCTCGCAGCGTCGCCGAAAAATGCCACAGTCTGGGAGAAGATGTTAAGATTTATTTGATTGAGATAAGCTATCGCGATGATTCGGGTGATTCACTGGTTCTGTGGGTCTATAATGAAAATGAGGAAGTCAAGATACTTTGGGGAGTCCGGACCAATTATGCATGCTTTAATTTAATATAATATGAGAAGAACAATTACGATATTAATATTCATCTTTTGTTTTATCGCATATGTCCGCGGACAAGCAATTG
>CAMWZB010000006.1 GCA_947178655.1 uncultured Porphyromonadaceae bacterium | reverse complement strand
CGACGGATTCGTCATGGGCGAAGGTTCGGCAGTCCTCGTTCTCGAAGAACTCGAGCACGCTCTCGCACGTGGTGCAAAGATTTACTGCGAAGTGGCAGGCGGTGGCATGTCGGCCGACGCCCACCACATCACAGCGACTCACCCCGAAGGTCTCGGCGCGAAACTCGCCATGCAGAGCGCTCTCGATGACGCCGGCATGACAACCGCCGACATCGACTACATCAACGTACACGGCACATCGACACCCGTCGGTGACATCTCGGAAGTGAAAGCTATCGCCGAACTCTTCGGTGAGAACGCTCACAAACTCAACATTTCCTCTACTAAGTCCATGACAGGACACCTCCTTGGTGCCACCGGCGCACTCGAAGCTCTGTTCTCTATCAAGGCTGTCGTTGAGGACACCGTTCCTCCCACCATCAACCACGAAGATGGTGACGAAGACGAGCAGATTGACTACTCGCTCAACTTCACATTCAACAAGGCTCAGCACCGCACCGTCCGTGCCGCTCTGTCGAATGCTTTCGGATTCGGCGGTCACAACGCTTCCGTTATTGTCAAGAAGTACACCAAGTAATTCCATCCGGAAATATCTCATGCAGGCCGCGCGCATTTATCCGCGCGGCCTTTTTGTATAATCCGCTGCAACGCAACAACATCCCGAATATGAAAATTGGCATCATCGTGGCCATGGACAAGGAGTTGGCTCTCCTCCTGCCACTCCTTGACCACCCTTCTCGTGTATCCGTCAACGGATTCGAATTCCACTCCGGCAACATTGCCGGACACTCGGTCATAGCATGCAAGTGCGGTATCGGAAAGGTCAACGCCGCCATTGGCACTCTCACTCTCATTGAGAACTTCCACCCGGCTCTCATCATCAACACCGGCGTCGCCGGTGGCACCGGTGCAACCGACGACCCTGCCAAAGTACTCGACGTCGTCCTCGCTTCCGAAATCGCATACCACGACGTATGGTGCGGTCCCGGCACGGCCCCCGGACAGGCGGCCGGATGTCCCGGCCGATTCCCTTGCCCGCTGTCCGCCGACATACGCAGCCGGCTCGATGTCAAGGAAGGACTCATCGCTTCAGGCGACATCTTCGTTGACAGCCCCGACGACCTCGGCCGCATTCTGTCGCTATACCCCGACGCCAAAGCCGTCGACATGGAGAGCGCGGCCATAGCACAGACTTGTTGGATAAAGGGTGTTCCTTTCGTCTGCATACGTGTCGTCAGCGACACCCCGGGCGACGGAGGAAACGCAGCAGCCTACGAGTCTTTCTGGCAGGCCGCTCCCGAGCGCACCTTCGCCGAAGTTGAGAAACTCCTGTCTGTTCTGTGATGAAAGACCTCAAAGCCATACGGGGAACCCGCATCCTGACCGAAATGGTGGCCGAGGGCGAACATGCGCACCAGGACTTCAAGTTCGCTATATCCGACGCACGCAAGATTGCACGGTCCATCTCCGCTTTCGCCAACAACGACGGAGGCCGGCTGCTCATCGGTGTCAAGGACAACGGAACCATAGCCGGCGTACGGAACGAGGAAGACATTTTCGTCATCGAGCAGGCAGCCGAGCGATACTGCCGGCCGCCGCAGAAACTCAGCTTCACCGCCTACAGGCTCGAAGGTCACGTGCGCGTCATCGTCGCCGAAATACCCAAAGCCGAGACCGGTCCGGTAGAGGTTGTCGAAGAATGCGGCACCCTTAAAGCCTACTTCAGGGTCGCCGACGAGAACATCGCGGCGCATCCTCTCATGGTGCGGGCATGGCGCATAGCTGCGGGCATCGAAGAGGCCGATCCGCTCGACGAGCGACACTATGCCCTCGCTGCACTGTACGCTGACGGTTCAGGACCCGTCGACGAACTTCACGCCGCCATGGCTCTCCGCATCAGCACCGACACCGCATCCGACCTCATTGCACGGCTCGTCGCAGCCGACGTTCTGTCGTACACATTCGACGGCACTCACTTCATACTCACATCTTAGTTTAGTCAGCGACGGCAGCATCCGTCGCTCTCGGACCACCCACAAAAAAAACGAAGAAAAAAAATGAAAGAAGCCCTCGGCATCCTGAGCCGTTTCTACGGCTACCGTTCATTCCGTCCCGGACAGCTTGAAGTCATTCAGGCTGTTGCCTCGGGACGCGATGCCGTAGTGCTTCTGCCCACCGGTGGCGGAAAGTCTCTGTGCTTCCAGATTCCGGCACTTCTGGCTGATCACGGTGTCGCCATCGTCATCTCGCCGCTAATCGCTCTCATGCAGGACCAGACAAGAGCCCTTGTCGCCAATGGCATCCCGGCAGCGGCCGTTCACTCAAATCAGGACGAAGACTACAACCGACGCGTCATGGAAGCGGCATTTCAGGGGCGCATAAGACTCCTGTACACGTCTCCCGAACGCATCCTTCAGAACCTCGATTACTGGACAAGGCTTGACGTGAGCCTCGTCGCTGTCGACGAAGCTCACTGCATATCTCAGTGGGGACACGACTTCCGCCCAGAGTACGCCGAACTTCACCGGGTCAAGGAAGCCATGCCCGATGTTCCGGTCATAGCTCTCACAGCCACTGCCGACCGGCTCACTCGCGACGACATCGTTTCACGGCTCGGGTTGCGGAATCCCTTCTGCCTCCTGGGCTCTTTCGACCGGCCCAACATATCCCTGGCAGCATACTCCAACCCCGGCAAGCGGGAGCGCATGAAAGTCATCGCCGGACTCGTCCGCAAGTACTCGCAGGACTCCGGTGTCGTGTACTGCCTGTCGCGCGACGGAGCCGAAAAGACCAACGCCTCGCTCCTCGCCATGGGCATCCGGTCTGTCTGCTACCACGCAGGCATGACAGCCGCCGAGCGCGAGCGCTCTCTCCGGGCATTCATCGACGGATCGGCTCAGGCTGTCTGCGCGACCGTAGCATTCGGAATGGGCATCGACAAGAGCAACATTCGCTGGGTCGTGCACAACAACATGCCCGGAACCGTCGAAAGCTACTATCAGGAGATCGGACGGGCTGGACGCGACGGGCTCCCGGCTGAAACCATACTATTCTACTCATACGCCGATGTAATCATGCTGCGCAAGTTCGCATCCGAGTCGGGGCGCGTAGCAGTCAACCTCGAGAAGCTCGCGCGCATGCAGGCTTTCGCCGAAGCCAGAGTGTGTCGGCGCCGCATACTCCTGAGCTACTTCAGCGAGGAGAGAGCCACCGACAGCGGAAACTGCGACAACTGCCTCAATCAGCATACGCGTTTCGACGGCACTGTCCGCGCTCAGAACGCCCTCAGCGCCGGCATGCGCACAGGTGGCACGGCCATAGGAGTGTTCACCCTCATATGCATTCTCCGCGGCGTTCGCAACTCTGACGTCGCACGCAACGGCTACGACAAAATCCGCACCTTCGCCGTCGGCAATGACCTCCGCCACGAAGAGTGGGCCGACTACATATCTCAGATGATACAGCTCGGAGTTTTCGAAATTGCATATGACGACTCGAACCACCTGCGCACCACGCCATACGGCATGAGAGTCCTCAGAGGCATCGAGCGGCTGTCGCTGTCCACATACGTTCCTCCGCAGTATGCCGAGGCAAAGAAGCCGAAAGGAAAGCGCACTCCCGAACTGCCCAAAGATCCGGTCAAGCTACTGGTCAGCCACCTCAAGACTGTCCGGACAGACGTCGCGCGCGAAGTACGAATGGCGCCATACCTCATTTTCAGCGACGCCACACTCCTTGACATGGCTGTCAGGCGTCCGGCCGACATCGCTCAGTTCCTGCAGGTGCACGGAGTCGGAGAGAGAAAAGCCCTCCGCTACGGACCTCGCTTCATATCCGCCATCCGCGAATTCGAGCAACAGAACCATTAGAAAGACCGCTCCATGAACCATCGCATAGTCATCAATCCCGACGCCCGTCTTGACAGCGGTTTCGTCAGACAGGTCGCTTTCGCGCGCGCGCGACACCTATTATCCGGCGACCAAAAAAACAGCGTTTTAACCATCTGTGGGGAAAATGAATTTCCCCACTCCGGGAAATTGGATTTTGACGTCATTCACGACGGTCGAAACACAATTTTCCGCGTCGGAGAACTCGCCGTTAAGATTTTTTGTACAAATTTAACACGCCGGATTCTATACTCTTTCAGAGCCACGAAAGCCCGACGGTCCTACCTCAACGCCATCACCCTGCTCGACCGGGGTATCGACACTCCATTGCCGGTCGCGTACACCGAGACCCGGTCTGCCGTCGGACTCCTTCTGGACTGCCGGTACGTATCCTCATTCGTCCCGTCGGCTTCGCTCGACGATTTCTTCGAATCAGGCGACGAGCGCTTCATAGCAGGCTTTGCCTCCTTCATGGCGCGCCTGCATATGGCCGGAATCAGGCATGACGACCTCAACAGCACCAATATACGCGTCATTCAGCAGCCCGACGGCTCATTCGCGTTCAGCCTCATAGACCTCAACCGCATGAAGATCTACCCCCCGGGGAAGCCCGTACCGCTGCACGAATGCTTCCGCAACTTCGTGCGTTTCTCTTCGCTCACAAAGACATTCCTCCACTTCGTCGACCTGTATCTGCTGGCTCGGGGACTTGACCCGGAGTTGGCTGCGCAGGCTATAGCTGTCAAGGAAGCCGACAACCGCCGCGTCGAACGCAAAAAACGGCTTAAACGTCTCATCCACCGCAAATAACTACCAAGATGGACATCACCGGACTAATCATCAAGACAGTGCCTCACAGACTCCGGCGACTCGCCGGAAAACTCATTCCGCGCACTTTTGACATCGGAGACTCTCCCGAACGATTCCTTGCGGCCATCAGCCCACGCATCTGCAATTCTTGCATTGCCGGCGTACCGTCGGTCATCTCGCACGAGGTCGACCTCATGATAGTCGTCCCTTGCTACAACGTGGAAGACTATGTCGCCGAGTGCATCGACTCAATTCTCGCTCAGGACACATCCTTCACATACCGCATCGTTGCAGTCAACGATGGAAGCACCGACCGCACAGCCGACATCCTCGCTCGCTACGCCGACCGGCCTGAAGTCCTGGTGATTACACAGTCCAATCGAGGCTTCTCCGGTGCGCGCAACCGAGCGCTCGAACACATCTCGGGACACCACCTCATGTTCGTTGACTCCGACGACCGTCTGCCACGCGGAGCCATACAGGCCCTCATGACACGGGCCTTGGAGACAGACGCGGACATAGTGCAGGGAGCCGCCATCAAGTTCGACGGCAACCGCACCGTCGACACTATGATTCCGGCACCCGGCGAAGTGTTCGGATACCCATGGGGCAAAGTATACCGAAGCTCGTTATTCACGAATATACGATTTCCCGAAAAATACTGGTTCGAGGACACAATCGTGAATTTTATATTATATTACGCCTCACGGGGCGCTGTGTCCATACCCGAAATCACCTACGAATACCGACGCAACACCAAAGGCATCACACACACAAGCAAAGGACTCCCGAAACTTATCGACACCCTGTGGATAACCATGCAGCTCGCACAGGACCACAGCACGCTCTTCCGGGGCTCCGACGACGCCTCTCGCTCCGTCGCAATACCATTCCCCGACACCCTGCTCGCACAGATTCGTCACAACGCTATCAGGCTTCGCTCGTTTCATGACAGACGCATCGACTACGCCAACTTTCTCATATCATGCGCGTTGATTAAGCAGTACTGCCCCGCAGATGACTCACAGCCCTCTCGGCTGCCGATGCTCGAGGCCGCTCTCCGGCAGGCTGACTTCCGTGAATTCATGACCGCAGTTTACCTCAAACGATAATTCTCAATATGAACCCCGAAAAGACCCTCCCCTCCGACCGTATATCGGTGGTAATCAACACATATAACGCATCCGACATGCTCGAGCTCACACTGAAGTCAGTCAGTACGTTCGACGAAGTCGTCGTTTGCGACATGGAGAGCACTGACGACACCGTCGCCATCGCCGAACGATACGGATGCAAAGTCGTCACATACCCCCGAGGCGAAAATAATATCTGCGAGGTAGCCCGCGACTTCGCCATACACAGCGCCTCAAACCTGTGGGTACTCGTCGTCGACGCCGACGAGATAGTGCCCTCTGCTCTACGCGATTACCTGTATGACGCCATCCGGCGAAACGACTTCGGCGACGCACTTGCCACAGGACACAAGAACATGTTCATGGGACGCCCGGCCACCGATTCCCCCAACTATCACATCCGATTCTTCAGGCAGGACAAAGCCTCCTGGCCACAGATCATACACGCGCCCGTCAAGATTGACGGCACCGTCACACGCATGCCCGCTTCTCGCGAGGACCTCTACCTCATTCACCTCGATGACAGAGCCATAGCTGACCGGATTAACAAACTGAACCGGTACAGCGACAACGAAGTACCCAAGCGCATCAAGCGGAACTTCGGCACATGGAAGCTCCTCTTCAGACCCGGATGGTTCTTCTTCAAGACATACATCCTCAACGGCGGATTCCGCGACGGACGACGGGGCATCATCAGGGCCTACATGGAGAGCATCTACCAGATGATGCTCATGGGCAAAGTCATCGAATCACAGCAAAAAGAACAGCAAAAGCCATGATACCCAAGACCATACACTACTGCTGGTTCGGTGGCAAACCGCTTCCGCAGTCGTTCCTGTCGCTGCTCGAAGGATGGAAAAAAATCCTGCCCGACTACAAGATTGTACGGTGGGACGAGTCGAACTTCGACGTCGCACTCAATCCATACGTGCGCGAAGCATACCGCATGGGCAGTTTCGCCCACGTATCCGACGTATGCCGCCTCAAAGCACTCTACGACCACGGGGGCATATACCTCGACACCGATGTCGAAGTAGTCAAAAGTTTCGACCCGTATCTCAGCCTGCACTCTTTCGTCTCTCGCGAGTACGGATTCATCGGCACCGGCGTCATAGGTGCCGAACCTCGCTCCGAATGGATTGGCGAGTGGCTTAAGCACTATCAGTCAAGGCATTTCATCAACCGATGGGGGCATCCGGTCAGGACGCCCAACACTACAGTTCTCACTCTCACCCTCCTGCCGGCACTCGACCCGGCTCTGCATCCGGTCATACTGCCGATGAACTTGTTCTGCGGAGTCGAAGCTCCCGACGGAACCATGACCGCCGGAGCCGAAACCGTATCAGTACATCACTTCAACTCATCCTGGAACAGCGGAAAGCGGACTCTCGCCACCAGAATCCGGACCATAGCACGGGGCCTCGGCGTGCGATATCTGCATCGGCACCTTGGACATAACAAGAATATTCCGTAACTTTGTGTCTCCAACCTTTATCACGCTTCTTCACAAGTAGATATGAAATCTCATTCCATCAGGTATCTGCGCATAGCCGTAGCACTCGTTTCATTGGTATTGATTACGCTGCTGTTCGTCGACTTCACAGGATATATCGCTGTTAAAGTGGCGTTTTTGGCCAAAATACAGCTCATCCCGGCACTCCTGGCCGTCAATGTCACAGCCATCGTGATTCTTGCTGCCCTGACACTGATATTCGGCCGCATTTACTGCTCCGTCATTTGCCCCCTCGGCATACTTCAGGACATCCTCGCATGGGTTCGACGCCGCTTCGCCACAGGGAAGAAACGGCGCATCGGATTATACCGCTTTCAACCCGCCCGAAATATGTTGCGCAACATATTTTTAACACTCGCTTTACTACTCGCCCTGATTCACATGCACCTCCTCGACCCTTATAGCGCCTTCGGACGCATTATCGGACAGGGCGGAGTGCCTCTGTGGCGCCTCTCCATGTCGGCTTTGGGCGACGCTGCTGCGGCCAACGGCACATATCTTTTTGCAGGAGAGGTGCCCGGAGCGCTTCAGAACTTCAACATAGCCGTAGCTGTAGTGGCCGCCGTCACCTTTGTGACAATCACCGTTTTCGCTTTCATGACAGGCCGGGGATATTGCAACACTATTTGTCCGGTCGGCACCGTACTCGGCTATGTCTCACGCTATTCGCTTCTTCGTCCGGTCATCGATACCGACAAGTGTACCCGTTGCGGCTCATGCGGCCGCAAGTGCAAGGCCAGGTGCATCGACACAAAAAACCACGTCATCGACTATTCGCGCTGTGTGGTCTGCTTCGACTGCATCAACAACTGCAGAGAAGGTGCCATAAGCTACCGCCTGCGCCGTAGCCGGCCTGCAGTCAAACCAGACACACTCATCGTAAGTACATCGGCAGCAGCAAGCAAGCCCGACAGCGGCCGCCGCAGTTTTCTCGTCGGTACGGCTATCGTGGCAGGAACCGCTGCCGCATCTGCCGCAGGTAAGGTGACCGACGGAGGTTTCGCTCCGGTCAAGCAGAAGCGACGCCACGCTGATGCCGCACCCACCGTTCCCCCGGGAGCAGTCAGTCTGGCGCATTTCCGCAGTCACTGCACGGCATGCCAACTCTGTGTCAGCGAATGTCCCAATGAGGTTCTCCGCCCCTCCACATCGCTTGACGGATTCATGCAGCCCGTCATGACATTCACCGATGGTTTCTGCCGTCAGGGATGTACACGCTGCGGCGATGTATGCCCCACCGGAGCCATCCGCCCCATACAGCCGGAAGAAAAGACTGCAATAAAAATCGGCACAGCTGTCGTCGACTGCGACAGCTGCATATCGGCGGCCTACGGGCAGTCGTGCGGCAACTGCGCCGTGGTATGCCCGGCACATGCCGTCAAACTTGTCCGCGCCGACAACGGCAACCTCCGCCCAGTCGTCAATGAAAGTGCCTGCATCGGATGCGGAAGTTGCGAGTATCATTGTCCTGTAGGACGCGCAGGTATGCTCTCGTCCTCAAAGGCAGCCATTTATGTCAACGGCCTTCAGGCCCATCAAAACGTATGACTATGGAAAATTTTGATGCAACACGCCGCCGTTTCCTCAGAAATTTAGGCATCATTTCAGCGGCCGGAGCCGTAGCATCCTGCACAGGTTCTGCCGGCGAAGGCTCCAACGAAAGCTCCCGCGATGGCTCTATGACCATGCGTGTCAATCATAATACAGGTGACACTGTTTCGCTTCTCGGCTACGGCTGCATGCGCTTCCCCACCATAGGTATGCGCGACGGGACTGATGATGATACTGTTGATCAAGAAGCCGTAAACCGTTCTGTAGACTATGCGATGAAGCATGGCATCAATTACTATGACACATCTCCGGCTTACTGCAAAGGCACTTCAGAGCAAGTCATAGGAGAAGCGTTGTCTCGCTATCCTCGCAATTCGTACTACATAGCGACGAAACTGTCGAACTTCGACCCCTCTACATGGCCACGCGAGAAGTCCATAGAGATGTTTGAGAATTCACTCAAATACCTCAGGACCGACTATATCGACTACCTGCTCCTACACGCCATCGGCATGGGAGGCATGGAGGCTCTCCGCAGCCGCTATCTTGACAACGGCATCCTCGAATACCTTCAGGAACAGAAAGCCAAAGGCATCATCCGAAACCTCGGATTCTCCTATCACGGCGATGTCGAGGTATTCGACTATCTTCTTGATATGATGGATAAAGGCGAAGCGCAGTGGGACTTCGTACAGATTCAGATGAATTATCTCGACTGGAATAACGCTCGCCGCCGCAATCCTCGCGAAACCGATGCAGTGTATCTATACAACGAACTGCACCGCCGCAATATTCCAGTAGTCATAATGGAACCGCTGCTCGGTGGCAGACTCGCGTCCGTACCTGAACCTATCGCACTGAAAATGAAAGAACGCCGTCCTGATGACACCATCGCCTCGTGGGCTTTCCGCTATGCAGGGACTCCCGAAGGTGTCCTCACTGTCCTCAGCGGCATGACCTACATGGAGCATCTTCAGGACAACATCGCCACTTTCTCGCCCCTTGACCCTGTGAGCGAGGAAGAGGACGCCTTCCTGATGCGCTGCGCCACTGAGATTCTGGAGAACGAGACCGTGCCATGCACTCACTGCAACTATTGCATGCCATGTCCCTACGGCGTAGACATCCCGGGCGTATTCGCTCACTACAACAAATGCATCAATGCCGGACAGGTATCACGGGACTCTTCCGACCCCGACTACGAACGCAACCGCCGGGCATTCCTTTTCGGCTACGACCGGTCAGTTCCCAAATTGCGACAGGCCGGCATGTGCGTGTCTTGCGGCACATGTGTGTCACACTGCCCGCAGAATATCCGCATACCGGCTCAGCTGCACATGATTGACCGTTACGCCGAAGAGCTGCGCAAAGGATGACGATTTTACAGACTGAATCATGGCTCGCATAGACCAGGAAACCGTCAACCGTATACTTGACACCGCCGACATTGTCGATGTGGTGAGCGACTTCGTGAAGTTGCGACGTTCGGGTGCCAACTATAAGGGACTGTGCCCCTTTCACAACGAGCGCACACCGTCGTTCTCGGTCAACAAGGCGCGCAACATATGCAAGTGCTTCAGCTGCGGCAAAGGCGGCTCGCCCGTCAACTTCATCATGGAGCACGAGCAACTCGGATATCAAGATGCCCTGCGCTACCTCGCACGCAAATACAACATCGAGATTGTCGAGAAGGAACAGACCGCCGAAGAAGTTCAGGCGCAGAATCGTCGCGAAGCCATGCTCGCGGTCAACGAATTCGCCCTAAAGCACTTCGAGCACAACCTCCTCGAGACGGACCAGGGACGTGATATCGCGCTTGCTTATTTCCGGCATCGCGGTATGTCGGACAGCATGATAAAACGCTTCCATCTCGGATACGCTCTCGACAAAGGCACCGACTTCCTTGACGCGGCGCGTGAGGCAGGATTCTCGGACAACTACCTGATAGACACCGGTCTTTCAGGAGTCAGTGAGAAAGAGGGGCAACGCCGTCTATACGACCGTTTCCGCGGTCGTGTCATCTTCCCAGTCCACAGTCTTTCAGGCCGTGTGATAGCTTTCGGCGGACGCACCATGCGCTCCGACAAGACGCTGGCGAAGTATGTCAACTCTCCCGAATCGGAGATATACAAAAAGTCAAACGAACTCTACGGCCTGTATCAGGCCAAAAATGCCATAGCCCGACGTGACAAATGCATACTCGTCGAAGGCTACTTCGACGTCATCTCCATGCATCAGGCCGGAGTGGAAAACGTCGTGGCATCATCCGGCACATCGCTGACAGAGGGGCAGATACGTGTCATCCGACGATTCTCCAACAATGTCACGCTCATCTATGACGCCGACCCTGCCGGCATAAAAGCGTCGCTCCGAGGCATCGACATGCTCTTGGCGGAGAAACTCGACGTAAAAGTGCTTCTGCTTCCGCCGGGCGACGACCCGGACAGTTTCGCGCAGAACCATAGTGCAAGCGAAGTCGAGGCCTATCTGGCAGAAAACGAGCGTGATATAATCGCATTCAAGACGGAGGTACTGATGCGCGACGTACCGGAAAATGATCCTACCGCACGCGCACGCGTAGTCAACGAAATACTGCGTTCGATAGCCCACGTCGATGACGTGGTCAAACGCCAGGAGTACATCTCGCAGACATCGCGTATGCTGAAAATCCCCGAGGAAGTCCTTGTTCGCCAGCTGAATGTCATCATCACGGGCAAATACGAAGAAGACGCTCGCAATGCTGCTCGCGAACAGGCGCGAGCATCTGCGGCTTCAATCATCGGGGACAATCAGGATGAAAATACAGACAAGCCGGCATCTGAATCAGACAGTTCAGGCAGGGAGACTCCGCTTCTTAACCTTGACAGCAACCGCCTGCGCCCCTACGAACAGATGCTGATGCGATATCTCGTACGTTATGGACTGCTATACTTCGTCGAGTTGCCGGACAGTTCCGGCGTAAAGGTTCCCATGACTGTATTCGACGTCATCTCCGGCGAGATGTCGCTCGACGGCGCGACTTTCTCCTACCCTCCGTATGCTGACACATTCGAGGCTATCCGCTCGATGCGTGACAACGGCATCTGGGAAGCCGAACGCAAGGCCCGGCACGAACAGATTGAATCGGAAGCGGCCGCATATGGCGAAGAACTGAGGGAAGTGATACGACGCGAGGGCGGCTCCATAGATAAAATTGCACACGAAGAGACAGAGATAACACGAAAAGTCGAAGAATTCCGACAGCACGCAATCGAAGAGTTCGACATACAGTACACTCAGACACATCTGGTCAATTCGCCGGTCGACAGTGTCCGCAACACTGCCGCAGAACTGCTGGTGGACAAATATACACTTTCGAAATTCTACACCCGCAACGGTGATGACCTGAACGAACAGTCGCAGTTAGGCGCTCTTGTTCCGGCTGCCATCTGCGAACTGCGCAATGCGATGGTATCCGACATCATCAAGGAGCTCACATGCCGCCTGGCCGACCCTGCCAACTCCTCCAACGCCCCGGAAATACTTCGACAGATTTCAGAATACAAAGAGTATCAGCGCCAGCTGGCTTCAGCACTCGGGTCCAGGATAATCCTACCGAAAAACCGGTGATAAATCGTTATAAGCCGACGGGCATCCTGCTCAAACATCATGAGCAGAACACCCGTCGACTATTTTCTTGAGAACTCAGAGCACGCCCTGCGCCATCATAGCGTCGGCTACCTTGATGAATCCGGCGACATTGGCGCCGCGGACGTAGTTGACGTACGAATCTGATTCGCGGCCGTAGCGCACACACTGCGCATGGATATTGGCCATTATGTCGCGGAGCCGGGCGTCGACTTCTTCGGCTGACCACAAGAGTTTCTGCGAGTTCTGAGCCATCTCGAGGCCCGAAGTGGCCACTCCGCCTGCATTGGCGGCCTTGCCCGGAGCATAGAGAATCTTGGCGTAGAGGAACTTGTGCACGGCTTCCGCTGTCGACGGCATATTGGCGCCTTCGCTCACTGCGAAACATCCTCCGGCAAGGAGTGCGTCGGCATCGTCGCCGTCAAGTTCGTTCTGTGTAGCCGAGGGCATGGCGATGTCGCACTGTACAAGGCGCCATGGACGGCAGCCGTCGTGATACTCGATGTGGGGAAACTGCTCGTGGACCTCGCTGATGCGGCCACGCATGATGTTCTTGAGTTCCCAAATATAATCGAATTCCTCCTGCGAGAGTCCGTTTCGAGCTATAATGGTACCGCCGGAGTCGCTCATTGACACTACTTTGGCACCAAGTTGAAGGAGTTTCTGCACGGTATATGTGGCCACGTTGCCCGAACCTGACACCGCCACGCGCTTGCCGGCTATGTCTATACCCTTGGTGGCAAGCATATTGAGCAGGAAGTAGCAGTTGCCATAGCCCGTCGCCTCGGGGCGCATGAGCGAGCCGCCGAAACTGATGCCCTTGCCTGTGAATGTGCCTGTGAACTCTCTCGCCATCTTCTTGTAGAAACCGTACATGTATCCCACCTCACGCGCACCGACGCCTATATCGCCTGCCGGCACGTCGGTATCCGCGCCAATCTGACGCCACAGTTCGGCGATGAAGGCCTGACAGAAACGCATAACCTCCATGTTGCTCTTTCCGCGCGGAGAGAAGTCGGAGCCTCCTTTGGCACCACCCATGGCAAGGGTGGTCAGAGAATTCTTGAATGTCTGCTCGAAAGCAAGAAACTTGAGGATGGAGAGGTTAACGGAAGAATGAAAGCGGATGCCTCCCTTATACGGACCGATGGCATTGTTATGCTGCACACGGTAGCCCATGTTGTTCCGCACTCGCCCTTTGTCATCGACCCACGACACACGAAAAGAGAAGATGCGATCCGGAATGCATAGACGCTCAATCAGATTGATACGCTCATACTCAGGATGTCGGTTATACTCGTCTTCAATTGTAGAAAGGACTTCCTCGACTGCCTGATGATACTCGGGTTCGTCAGGGAATCGGCGCTTCAAGTCCGCCAGAACTTCGTTTGTATTCATCCTTAAAAACTGTGATTATTGGAAATGATGCGCAAAATTACACATTTTATATGAAATTACAAACTTTTTGAAAGACAAATCACATATTCGACATCTCACTGCAGCACCTGCGATTCTTAAAAGAGTCTGCTGATGTGACGCAAGACTTGTGGTAGAGACAGAGCAATAGCCTGCTCGGCAGCGATGCTCACCTCCGAACAAACTACCAAGAAAAAACGTTGAATGTCAATCTGAACATCGGTCTAAGATTTACTTTCGTCAAATAAAATGTTTAATCAGTTGCTCATCTGTGCTGCCGGTCTCGGTCTTGCGTCGCTGCTCGGTTCGGGAGTGGGAATGATAGTGCGCAAGATACCGCACAAACTCAACGATATCTTCCTGGGGTTCTGCGCCGGCATGATGCTCACGGCGTCAATCGTATGTCTGATAGTTCCGTCGGTGGATATGGTCGGGCTGAGAGGTTGCTGGCAACCCTTAGCCGGCATCACTTTAGGAGTCCTGATGGTGGCAGTTCTTGACCGACTGACCCCACATCTGCACCATATAGCCGGGGTAGACC
>CAMWZB010000005.1 GCA_947178655.1 uncultured Porphyromonadaceae bacterium | reverse complement strand
CTCGGTCTCGTGGGCTCGGAGATGTTTATAAGAGACCGGAGCTCATACTCTCGAGGGTGAGCCGGAGATACTTACGGTGAATCTTGATTCGCTTGACTGCACGACGTTCGTGGAGGTTTCGATGGCGCTTGCGTTCACGGTAAACGAGAACCGTCGGTCATGGCGGGATTTTGTGTATAATCTGCGTCGTATCCGCTACCGCAACGGAGAGGTCGACGGTTATGCGTCGCGTCTTCATTATATCTGCGACTGGGCCGCAGACAATAAGCACCGGGGAAATTTCAGTGATGTGACCCGCGAGTTTCCTCGCGTCAATGAGCTTATGCGTACGATTGATTTCATGAGTTCGCACCGGAATCTGTATCCGTCGCTGTCAGATTCGACGAATTATGCTCGTATCCGTCGTGTCGAGGCCGGCTACCGACAGCATCGTTTTCCTTATATCAAGAGTGTCGATCTTGGGAATAAGGCTGTCAAGGCGGCGTTCCATGATGGTGATGTCGTGGCTCTTGTGTCGAATCTGAAGGATCTTGATGTGACGCATATGGGTATTGTTGTGCTGAATGCGTCGGATGGAGAGCCTTATCTTCTGCATGCGTCGTCGAGCCACGGGAAGGTGGAGATTTCGTCAAAGCCTTTGGCTGACTTTATGAAGCGTAACCGTCAGTGGCTCGGAGTGAGGGTTTTCAGGCTTAACGAGTAGTAGTAGTTTTTTTGCTTGCCTGAGGTTCAAGAGTCGGGGAGGAGGCGGAATGTCATGCGGTGGAGTTCGCAAGGTCCATGCAGAGCGATGGCCTGACGGTGAGCCGCGGTCGGGTAGCCTTTGTTGATGTCCCACCGGTATTGTGGGAATCGGTTGTGAGCGCCGATCATGTAGAGGTCTCGTTCGGTCTTGGCGAGAACTGAGGCAGCAGCGATGTTAGCAAATCGTGCGTCGCCTTTGACGAATGTAGTACATTCGATGTCTCGGTACGGTTTGAATCTGTTTCCGTCGACGATTACCGCGCCCGGTCGTACATCAAGGGCGTCGAGAGCGCGGTGCATGGCTTCGATTGATGCGTTCAGGATGTTGATAGAGTCAATTTCGTCAGGGTCGACCTGAGCGACGGCCCATGCGACGGCTGATTGTCTGATGATGTGGCGCATTTCCATGCGTCGCTTTTCGGTGAGTTGTTTTGAGTCGTTCAGCCACGGGTGAGAGAAGTCGTCGGGCAGTATTACTGCGGCAGCGAATACCGGTCCGGCGAGGCATCCCCGACCGGCTTCGTCGCATCCGGCTTCGAGTCTGCCGGGAGTGGAGCATGCCGGGAGTGGGTTGAATTGTTTATGAGAGGAAGTCATGGTTTATTACGTTTTCGACGAGGTATAGTGCTTCGATGTCAGCTCTTTGGACGTCGATGTCGTCGTAATCGGGGTTTGCGCTGACGAGTTTGACCATGTCCGGGTCAGGGTGTCGTCTGATGTATTTTACGAGCCTGAAGTCGGGAAGGACGACGACGTATATCTGTCCCCAGGATATTGGAGCGTCGAGGCTTATCGGACGTATTGATATGTAGCAACCGGGGTTCAGCCGAGGTATCATTGAGTCTCCGCTTACTCTTACGATGGGTAGTTCGGGGTTCAGACCCGGAAGGCTTACGCGTCCGATTATTCGCTCGTCGGTGAACATCCGGCTGAGGGGTGTTGTTCCGGCGGTGACGTCGATGTTGTATACGGGAGCTCCGAGGTGTTGCGTATTATTGCTTTGGGAGTTTTCTTTGTATTTCGGGAAGGGGACGTCGGTAGCGTCGATGAGCCATCGTTTAGACACACCTAAGTTTACTACGATTCGGTTAATGAAGGCGTCGGACGGGGTTGTCCGTCCGGCGAGGACTCTTGAGACAGTGGCAGCGTCGACTCCTATCATTTTTCCGAAAGCGGCCTGAGTGCATCTTTTCATGGAGATGAGATGGCGTATTCGGTCGATAATTCCGGTATGAGGTGTGTTGGATTCCATATCAGTTTGTTCTGTCTTTGCAAAGTTACAATTTTTATTGATATTCTGCAAGCAGAGATTTCTGAGGTAAAAGAAAAGACGCACCCCGCAGCGCGAGGCGCGACGGGGTGCGTGAATATGTGATCAAGCTATAGCCTGATTATTTGTCGAGCTGGGGACCAGCAGCAACGAGAGCCTTGCCGGCGGGGTTGTTCTCGTACTTCTTGAAGTTCTTGATGAATCGAGCGGCGAGGTCTTCGGCCTTTGTGTACCATTCTTCGGCGTTAGCGTATGTGTCGCGAGGATCGAGGATCTTTGTGTCTACGCCGGGAAGTTCGGTAGGAATTTCGAAGTTGAAGATGGGGAGCTTCTTTGTGGGAGCCTTGAGGATTGCGCCGTCGAGGATTGCGTCGATGATGCCACGGGTGTCGCGGATGGAGATACGCTTTCCGGTACCGTTCCAGCCGGTGTTCACGAGGTATGCCTTAGCACCAGACTGCTGCATGCGCTTAACGAGTTCTTCAGCATACTTGGTGGGGTGAAGTTCGAGGAATGCCTGACCGAAGCAAGCCGAGAAGGTGGGAGTGGGCTCGGTGATGCCGCGTTCGGTACCGGCGAGCTTTGCGGTGAAGCCGCTGAGGAAGTAGTACTTGGTCTGCTCGGGATCGAGAATCGAAACGGGAGGAAGCACACCGAAAGCGTCTGCGCTGAGGAAGATCACGTTCTTAGCAGCGGGACCGTGCGAGATGGGCTTAACGATCTTTTCGATGAAGTCGATGGGGTAGCTAACACGGGTGTTCTCGGTCACGCTCTTGTCAGCGAAGTCGATAGTAGCGTCTTCGTGAACAGTAACGTTCTCGAGGAGGGCGTTGCGACGGATAGCGTTGTAGATGTCGGGTTCGCTTTCTTTGTCGAGGTTGATGACCTTAGCGTAGCAACCGCCTTCGAAGTTGAATACGCCGCTGTCGTCCCAGCCGTGTTCGTCGTCACCGATAAGGAGACGCTTGGGATCGGTCGAGAGGGTTGTCTTACCGGTACCAGAGAGGCCGAAGAAGATAGCAGTGTTCTCACCGTTGAGGTCGGTGTTTGCAGAGCAGTGCATTGCGGCGATGCCCTTGAGGGGGAGGAAGTAGTTCATCATCGAGAACATGCCTTTCTTCATTTCACCACCGTACCAGGTGTTGATGATGACCTGTTCGCGGCTTGTGATGTTGAAGACAACGGCAGTTTCGCTGTTGAGACCGAGTTCCTTGTAGTTTGTGAGTTTCGCTTTTGAAGCGTTGTAAACGATGAAGTCGGGAGTGAATTCTTCGAGTTCAGCAGCTGTGGGACGGATGAACATGTTGGTCACGAAGTGAGCCTGCCATGCAACTTCCATGATGAATCGAACAGCCATGCGGGTGTCTTTGTTAGCACCGCAGAAACCATCGACAACGTAGAGTTTCTTGCCGGAGAGTTCGTCTACGGCGAGCTTCTTGCAAGCAGCCCAGGCTTCTTCGCTTGCGGGCTTGTTGTCGTTGGGGTATTCGGGAGTAGTCCACCACACGCTGTCCTTTGACTTTTCGTCGAGGACGATGAATTTGTCTTTAGGCGAACGGCCGGTGTAGATGCCGGTCATCACGTTGACAGCGCCGAGCTCGGTGACTACACCGCGTTCGAAACCTTCGAGAGTGGGGAGTGTTTCCTGCTCGAAGAGTTCTTCGTATGAAGGGTTGTATACCACTTCAGTGGTATTTTCGATGCCGTATTTAGCCAAATCAGCTTTGATGGCGGCTACACGGGCTTTCTTGATTTCTTCAATATTGCTCATGGGGTGATTGAAAAAAATGTATAGTTTTTATATTTATTGTTCGAAGTGCGGAGGTCCTTTTGGAAGGTCCTTGTTTATCGGATGCAAAGGTATGAAAAAAATTCGGTATGAGCGCTCAATAAGGAAAAATTTCTGTATTAATAAAATTTAATTGAGCCGTTCCGTGGTCCTGACTGCGAAAGAGAGAACGTCCGTTAATACGAGAAGGTTGTGTCGTTAAGGAAATTTTTCGCAAGTTATAATTGCGAAAGGGTTATAGATCATGGGTTATTGGTTATGGGTTAGGGGTTATTGATTACCATAAACTTGAAGATGTTCCGGCTATAAAACAGGGCTGCGCCGCTATGCTATCCGGATAGCGAGGCGGCGCAGTTCCCGTTTTGAAAGGAGAGAGGGTATACCGGGCGGCAGTTTCATCCGCCCAACAGTTGAGATTTCGATCCCGGGCATTCCCTATGAGTCCATGGGTTTTTATTTATAATTATGTAACGAGTGATGCGTCGGTGAGGTTCGGTAATGAGTTGAAACGGTGAAGTTTTTTTAATGCGATTTTTTTGGAAAAGCGGGTTCAAGGGCGTAATTTTGCAAAAAATAAGTTAACCCAATGGCAGAACGAGGAAAGTCCTCAATTAAGGTATCGACGACTCGGTGTCCTGACGGCATGAGCCTGAAGGAGTGGCAGAGTGCTCTGCGGCGTCAGGCTGCGGAACGGGGAGGCTATGCGGTGAGCGAAGTTTCGGACCGCTGGGCTCCGGGGTGCTTCAATGTGTCGGGGTCAAGCAACCGCAGGACTTACCGAGCGGTGTATCTTGGGCCTGACAATGACCACAACTACTGCGACTGTATGGACTTCAGGACGAACTGTCTGGGGACATGCAAGCATCTTGAGGCAGTCAAGGCTTATCTGAAGGAGCGCCGGCGCAAGTCTGTGACGGCACTGCCCCGCCGGTCTGATATCTATATGAGCTACAAGGACGGGCGTAAGCTGAAGCTGCATATCTGCGACGGTGCTCCAAGTGAACTGGCTATGGCCGCTCTGCGCTACTTCGATGACGATATGACGGCGGTGCCCGGTATGGTGTCGGAGCTTCCGTCGTTCATAGAGAATGCCAAGCGTATCGATCCACACTTCCACTGCTATCCTGACGCTCTGAATCACATACTTGAGGCGCGTGACCGCCGTCGTCTGCTTGAGATGCAGGAAGGGCTGTCAGATGCGGAGATAGCTTCGGTGGTGAAGACCCGTCTGTATCCATATCAGGTGGAGGGTATACGGTTCGCTTTCGGAGCCGGTCGCTCTCTGATAGCTGACGAGATGGGTTTAGGGAAGACTGTCGAGGCTATCGGGACGGCCGAGCTTCTAATGAGGCGCCAGATGGCGGCAACGGTTCTTGTGGTGTGCCCTACGTCGCTTAAGTATCAGTGGAAGAAAGAAATCGAGCGCTTCACGGAGTCGACGGTGACTGTCGTTGAGGGTCTGCATACGCAGCGCCGCGAGCTGTACCTGGCAGATACGACATACAAGATAGTGTCCTATCATACTCTTGCGAATGATATCAAGGCTATGGGCACGCTGCACTTCGATGTGATGATCATGGACGAGGTTCAGCGTCTGAAGAACTGGAATACGCAAATAGCTCAGGCTGCGCGACGTGTGGACAGTGACTTCAGTGTGGTTCTGTCGGGGACTCCTCTTGAGAACCGTCTTGACGAGCTGTACTCAGTGATGCAGTTCGTGGATCAGTATGCGTTAGGGCCTTACTATGAGTTCACGGCACGGCACACCGAGGTGTCGGAAAGCGGAAAGGTGACGGGCTACAAGCATCTTGACGATGTGAGCCGCCGTCTGCGCCACTGCATGCTGCGCCGCCGTCGCAGCGATGTGGCTCTTCAGCTTCCACCACGCACAGACCAGACGCTGTATGTGCCCATGACCCGAGAGCAGCGCGAGATACACGACGAGGCCCGCAGCGGGGCCGGCCGTCTTATCCAGAAATGGCGACGGTCAGGATTTCTGTCAGAGAAGGAGCGTAAGCGTCTGCTGCTGCTTCTGAGCCGCATGCGGATGGTGTGTGACAGTACGTATGTTCTTGATCAGAAGAGCCGTTTCGACACTAAGCCCGGAGAGGCTCTTCAGCTAATCATCTCGATGGCCGAGAACGGCGGGAAGGCTGTAGTGTTCAGCCAGTGGGAGCGTATGACGCGTATACTTACGGAGGAACTTGACCGCGCAGGCATAGGATACGAGTATCTTCACGGAGGAGTGGCATCCTCGAAGCGCCGCACGCTGGCCGAGAATTTCACGAGGGATGCGGATACGCGGGTTTTCGTGTCGACAGACGCCGGTGCTACGGGTCTGAATCTACAGGCAGCGTCGCTTGTAATCAATCTTGATCTTCCGTGGAATCCGGCAGTGCTTGAGCAGCGTATATCGCGAGTATACCGTATCGGTCAGAACTGCCCTGTCCAGGTCATCAATATGGTTGCCGCCGGGACTATCGAGGAGCGCATGCTGGCGACGCTGGACTTCAAGAGCGATCTTCTGGCCGGCATACTGGACGGAGGAGACAGCCAAATCACGCTTGACGACAGCAAACTTGACCGTCTTTCGGAGGTATTCGGTGACGATGATGCCGAGCGGACGGATGTGCCGTCGGACAACAGGGGCACTATGGTGTCGGAAACGGAAGACGCGGTGTCGGCCGGAGGGTTCAATCCGGACGATGTGATAGCCGAGCTGTGGCGTGCGGCAGGTTCGCTGGGCCGTGTACTGTCGTCGGCAGAAGCTACCGAACGTCTTGTCGACAGCCTCACGTCGACAGACGAGAGGACCGGGCGGACAGTGGTTCAGATTCCGGTTGAAAGCCGGGAAAGTGTGATAAATTTTCTATCGAATATATCAAAACTCTTCTCCAAGCGTTAATATAATATCATGGAACATCCTGAAAACGACTCACAATATACGGGTCTGACTGTAAACAGCGGAGTGGCACAGCCTCCGGTGGTCAATCCTTATCTGAAACGACGCCGGAAGCCGCTTCCGACGGTGTCGGAACTTGTCGAAGGCATACTTAAGGGCGATATCACGATGCTCAGCCGCGCCGTGACGCTGGTCGAGAGCCTTGCTGCGGAGCACTATGCTCTGGGGCAGGAGGTAATCGAGAAGTGTCTGCCCTACTCCGGCAAGTCGCGCCGCATCGGCATCACGGGCGTGCCGGGCGCTGGCAAGAGCACGAGTATCGATGTGTTCGGGCTTCATGTGCTCAAGGGAGGCGGCAAACTTGCCGTTCTTGCCATAGATCCTTCAAGCGAGCGGACCAAGGGTTCGATTCTTGGCGACAAGACGCGCATGGAGAAGCTGTCGATACATCCGGACGCGTTCATACGACCTTCACCGTCGGCGGGATCGCTTGGCGGCGTGGCGCGCAAGACCCGTGAGACCATAGTACTGTGCGAGGCTGCGGGCTTCGACAATATCTTTGTGGAGACCGTGGGCGTGGGCCAGAGCGAGACAGCCGTTCACTCGATGGTGGATTTCTTCCTTCTGATACAGATAGCCGGAGCGGGCGACGAGCTTCAGGGCATCAAGCGCGGCATCATGGAGATGGCCGACGGGATAGTAATCAACAAGGCCGACGGCGACAATATCGGTCCGGCGCAGCTTGCACAGGCGCAGTATCGCTCGGCACTTCACCTCTTTCCGCCGACGGCTTCGGGGTGGAAGCCTGAAGTGCTCACTTACTCAGGGTACTACGAGCTTGGCATCCCTGAGATATGGGATATGATAGACCGCTACTTCGACTTCGTGAAGGCTAACGGCTACTTCGAGACCAAGCGCAATGAACAGGCGCGGTACTGGATGTACGAAACGATAAACGAACAATTGAAAAAGCACTTCTATGACAATGCCGAGATACAGCGGATGCTTGCCGTGAACGAGGCTGATGTTCTGGCTAACCGGCGGTCGAGTTTCGCTGCAGCAACGGATGTGCTCAACACTTATTTCAAGAGATGAAAAGGATACTTCTACTGATGACAATGTGCCTGCTTGTGTGGGCCGCAGCAGATGCCCGCCGCGTCCCGGGAGACAAAGCCGGTGTCACGTTCGACAATATGATCTATGACTTCGGCACAGTCAAGCAGAGCGACGACAAAGTGACTCATGAATTCGTCATGACAGTCACGGGCGATAAGCCCGTGGCTATAATCTCGGCCACAGCCAACTGCGGATGCACGACACCGAAATACGAGCGGAAGCCGATATCTCCTGGCGAGACGACGACAATCACGGTGTCGTTCGTTCCGAAGGGTCAGCGCGGTGAAATCGACAAGACCGTTCGAGTGCGTCTCAAGAACGGGACCGGCAAATCGGAGACTGTGAATCTGCGCATCACGGGTGTTGTCGTTCCATAGCCGAGCGAGCGACACAATGCTATGCGGACGGCCTTTTACGGATGCGATACATATCCGTAAAAGGCCGTCTGACAGTAAAAAAGATGTTTTTTCTTTTATTGATTTGATGTTGTAGCAAAAAAATCGTATCTTTGTGCGTTTTTCCGAAAAAATATAAAAACCACATATCTTACAATGGCAACCTTAGAGAAAATCAGAAACAAGTCGGTGCTGCTCTTCGTGATCATCATCGTGGCACTGCTTGCATTCATTCTGGGCGACTTCCTGACCTCCGGCCGCACTTACTTCGGCCATCCCACCACCGTTGCAGAGGCAGACGGTGCAACCGTCGAATACCAGGACTATCAGAACCGAATGGCTCAGACCGGAGATCAGCTCCGTAATCAGGGCCGCGAGTACAGCAACGATGTACTTTCGCAGCAGGTCATCCAGTCGCTCCTGACCGAAAAACTGTTCGAGAAAGAATACGACGCACTCGGTATCACGGTCACTGACTCCGAACTTACCGAAGCACTCACCGGAGATATGCCTCATCCTCAGGCGCAGCAGATGATATTCTACATAGCCCAGCAGCTGAATCTTCCCGAAGCCTCGGGCCGCACGGTATTCGATGCGATGCAGAATCCGGCCAAGTACGGACTGAACGCAGAAGTGGGCAAGGAACTCCGCCGCATCTGGGCCGCTCAGGAGAAGGACGTAGAGTCACAGCTTGAGAATCAGAAGTTCATGTCGCTTGTGAACGGTCTGTACACATACAATAAACTTGACGCCAAGTCGTTCTATGACGACAACGCCACCACGCGCCACATAGCTTATGTGAACAAGGACGTGGCCGGCATCTCGGAAGAAGACGTAAACTTCAGCGAGGCCGACATCAAGGCTCTTTGGAATCAGGAGAAGCAGAACTACCGTCTTGATGAAGAGACCCGCGAGGTGAGCTACATCTACGTACCTATCGAGCCGTCGCAGGCCGACCGCATCGAGGGCCAGCATGCCGTAGAGAATGCCGTGACGGCTCTTAACGAGCGTCCCGGCACCGAAGGCGTGGCAACAGACTCCCGCTTCATCGTGTCGACAAACAATGTGCCTCTTTCGAAGGTGACAGACAACCGTCTGAAGGATTTCCTGAAGGAAAATGCAGCCGGCAGCGCAGAGCTTATCCGCCGCGAGAACGACGCATACACCATCGCCAAGATACTTGACATCACTTCGGGCATCGACTCAATCAATATCTCGACAGTGCAGGCAGTACCGGGCACCAATCTTGACAGCATCGCCGCTCTGATCAACGGCGGCCAGGCACTGGCTTCGTTCTCAGACGAATCGACGATGATGGCTCAGGACAGCATCTGGACCGCACTCGAGGGCATCAATATCGACGCCAAGACCAAGGACGCACTCGCTACTGCCTCCATCGGCAAGGCATTCGTGCTGACTGACACTATTCAGGGCCAGCCCGTGAGCATGCTGTACCGCGTCAACCGCCGCAAAGCACCTGTAAACTTCTACAATGTGGCTACAATCGAATTCGCAGTAGATCCGTCGCAGCAGACTCTCACAGACCTTTCGACTGCGCTCCGCACTTACATCAGCAACAATTCGTCGGCAGATGAATTCGTGAAGAACGCAACCGAAGCCGGTTACTCGATACTTACCGACCAGGTGAGTCCTTCGGGAACGGGTATCGGCAATGCCCGCGACAGCCGCCGCTTCGTGAAGTGGGCACTTGACGCACGCAAGGGTCAGGTTTCACCGATGATGCAGGATGACCGCCAGACTTATCTGATGGCTGTGGCCGTGACCGATATCTATGATGACTATGTGCCTTACACGAGCGATGCAATCAGCACACAGCTCCGCTCCCGCGCTCTCAACAGCAAGAAGGCCGACAAGCTGATGGCTGACTACGCAGGAAAGGCCAATGACCTCGCAGGTTACGCTCAGGCTATGGGCGCAGAGGTGGCAGAAGGTGACGTGAACATCACGACTCCGTCGCTGCTTGCAATCGGTGTGAACGAAAGCGCTCTTCAGGGAGCCATCGCAGCAGCCGAGGCCGGCAAGCTGGTAGGTCCTGTAAAGGGTAACCGCAGCATCATGGTATTCGAAGTTAAGGATATCAACACCAACAACCGTCCGTTCAACGAAGAGGAATACGGCCGTCGCTTCAACACCACATTCGGTCTGAACCGCCGCCTGTCGACACTCAATCTGCTCCGCGGCAGTGAGAAAATCGAGAACCACTCGCTGAACTTCGTACAGACAGTAGGCGAATAAGCCATAAAACCGAACTCCCGGCGGCATACCTCAGTCAACGGGGTATGCCGCTATTTTCGCATATATACAGACGCCTGAGCAGCGCTTTGCCGCGTGCATGCGCCGTCAGGCAGACCAAGAAACAAATATGCCGCAAAACAATATCACAACGACTCCATCGGCCGCAACACTTCAGGCGCGCCAGCGGTTCGGCATCGTGGGCAATGCTCCTGCGCTGAACGCTGCCATAGAGCGCGCTATCCGTGTGGCGCCAATCGACCTGTCGGTACTGGTGACGGGCGAAAGCGGCAGCGGCAAGGAGTTCTTTCCACAGATAATCCATAATTTCAGTTCCCGTAAGCATGCCAAATATATAGCCGTGAACTGCGGCGCCATCCCTGAAGGGACGATAGACTCCGAGCTATTCGGCCATGAGAAAGGCGCGTTCACGGGTGCCGTAGACTCGCGTCGCGGCTATTTCGAGGAGGCATCGGGCGGTACTATATTCCTTGACGAAGTCGCAGAGCTACCACTGACGACGCAGGCCCGCCTTCTCCGCGTGCTTGAAAGCGGTGAATATCTGCGTGTGGGCTCGTCGACGGTTCAGAAAACGAATATCCGCGTTGTGGCAGCGACTCATGTGGACCTTCCTGCGGCTGTCGCGGCCGGAAAGTTCCGCGAGGACCTTTACTATCGACTGTCGACGGTCGAGATTCATATACCTCCACTCCGCGACCGCGGCAACGACATCAATCTGCTTGCCCGGCGGTTCTCGTCGGCATTCGCCGAGCGATACCACATGCCTCAGGTGAGCTTCACTCAGACGGCCGACGACGCGCTCCGTCACTACCGCTGGCCGGGTAATGTGCGCCAGCTTAAAAATGTGATTGAGCAGGTGTCGCTGTTCGAGGCCGGGAAGGAGGTGGACACTGATATTCTCAAGGGGTATCTGCCCGAGATATCGACGAGTTACATTCCGGCGACGTCGAAGCCCAGCCACTCGTACGACCGCGAGCGCGAGATGCTTCTTGGAATGATATTCAAGCTGCGCGAACGAATCGACGAGCTCTCTCAGCGCCTGGATGACGCAGTATGCGGCGGCTATAAAGACGAGTCCGTGACGGTGCATAAACCGTCGGTGCGCACAGACGATGACCACGCCTCGATGCTTCCGGCGCACATCATCGTGCATGACAGCTATCAGCGTCACAGTCAGCCTGTCGGTGACGGTCCGTTGCCTGTAGGAATGGCCGGAGGCGAGACGATGCGCGAGTGCAGCGATGTAGGGTACTCAGAGGTGACTCCGAGCGAAGGCAGCACTGCCCTGCCCTGCCGCGAGTCAGATGCCGATGCTCCGCTGACTCTTGAGGAGACAGAACGGGAGATGATACGCCGTGCACTTGAACGTAATCAGGGGCGCCGCAAGGCAGCAGCCGCCGAGCTCCGTATATCGGAACGCACACTTTACCGAAAAATCAAAGATTATGACCTTGAATAACCGTCTGAGCGTCCTGCGCGCCGCACTGACACTGTTGATCATAGCTACGGTATCGCTCACGGGCTGCCGTATAAGCGTGAAGATGAACGGGTCGGCGCTTGACTACAATATCTACAAGACTATCCGCGTGTCGGATTTCCCGATACGGGCAGCGTTAGTCTACCCTCCTCTACAGCAGGTGTTCGAAAATCAGCTTTTAGACTACATATCGAAGAATACGCGTCTTCAGACAACGGACGGCAATTCGGACCTTGAGCTTGAGGGGGAAATCACGGGCTATACGCTGACTCCTCAGGCTGTGACGGAGAACGCGTACGCATCGCAGACACGCCTGACCATCACTGTGCGTGTGAAGTATATCAACAACCGAGAGGAAGGCAAGGATATCGACCAGTCGTTCAGCGCTTACCGCGACTTCGATGCGTCGCTTATGCTGACGGATGTCCAGGACCAGATGTGCGACGAGATATCGAAGGAGCTTGTCGACCTTATATTCAATGCTACGTTAGGCGACTGGTAATGATGGAATCACAAGAACTGAGCGAACTTCTGGAGCGCTGTCTGGGCACACCCGACGGTGAGCGGCTGAGCGATGCTGATGTACGCTCACTGGAGGAACTGATGTCGAATATGCCTCATGCGGTGATATTTCCGCTGCTTCTACAGCGTCACGGCCACGGTGATACAGAGTCGCTCCGGCAGCGTGTGGGCATACTTAGCGCAGACCGCCGTACGCTGCTCTTCGCAGATCACGGCGAGGAGTGGTCGCGATTCTATCCGGAGGCGGAAAAGAGTCCGTCGCCGGAGACCAATGACGTGATAGATACGTTCCTGAGCACGTACGGCAACTGTACGGCTGAGGAAAACGCGCTTCTTGAGCGCATGATATTCAATCCGACTCCTGACTATGCCGAGATGCTTGCGCGTGAGGAACAGGAGAATCTGCCGACGGAGCAAGAAGCGGAGGCTGCTTCGGAAGACCCTCAGCAGGCCCGAATCAACGCATTCATACGAGAGAAGCATCCGTCGCGTCAGCGACCTGACTATATGCCTGACGCCACGGAGCGAGAGGCTCTGTCGCAAGGCGCAAAGGCTCCCGTTCAGCACCCAACGGCCTCAGATGACTCGCTTCTGAGTGAGAGTCTTGCCAAATTATTCATAAAACGAGGCCGTTATGAGCGGGCATATGAAATTATCTCGGGCTTAAATTTGAAATTTCCAAAAAAAAGTGCTTACTTTGCAGACCAATTGCGTTTTCTGCAAAAATTGATTATCAACCGGCGTGAGCTCGACCGCCAACAAGGTGGGGAGGCTGGCGCATCAGACTCAAAATAAATAAACCATGCACGTTGTCATCATCGTCTTGACAGTAATCGTAGCCGTACTTCTGATCGGCATAGTTCTCATCCAGAAATCGAAGGGCGGCGGCCTGTCGTCACAGTTCGGCGGCGCCGGCTCCGTAATGGGCGTACGCCAGACCAACAGCTTCCTCGAGAAAGCTACGTGGACTCTTGTCAGCTGCCTCGCCATACTGTCGATCATCGCGGCATTCACCATGCCCCGCAATGCAGGCGAAGCAGAAATCCGCACACAGCCAGCAGCAGCACCTACGGCAGTGGACGTACCTGCCGGCCAGTTCGACACTCCTGTGGCACTTCCCGAGCCTACAGAGGCAGCCGAAGCACCTGCGACAGAAGAATAATCATCAAGACGTCAGTATACTACAAGACATATCCAGCGCCTGAGTGTGCCGGATATGCTTTGTCGTATATATATAACCAGATACAAAAAAACAGTAAATAGATATGAGCACACTCAGCCGCAAGGATTTCGAAATCATGGCACCGGTGGGAAGTTACGAATCTCTGATGGCCGCCCTTGGCGCCGGGGCCGATTCGGTGTACTTCGGTGTGGCCGGGCTGAATATGCGCTCCCGGTCGAGCGCAAACTTCACTCTTGACGACCTCCACGACATAGCCGCCCGCTGCAGTGAGGCAGGCGTCAACAGTTATCTGACTGTAAACACAATAGTATATGACGAGGACCTCAAGCGGGTCGACGAGATAGTCGAGGCTGCCAAAAACGCCGGTATCACAGCCGTAATAGGCTCGGACATAGCAGTGCTTGAGTCATGCCGCCGCCACGGGATACCTGTTCATATCTCGACTCAGTGCAATATATCGAATATCGAGGCTGTGCGCTTCTATTCGACATATGCCGACACGGTCGTTCTGGCGCGTGAGCTTAATCTGGAGCAGGTTACGGCAATATACCGTGCCATCGAGGATGAGCATATCACCGGTCCGTCGGGAGAGCTTGTGCGTATAGAGATGTTCTGCCACGGCGCGCTGTGCATGGCCGTGTCAGGGAAGTGCTATCTGAGCCTTCATGAGATGAATTCGAGCGCCAACCGCGGAGGCTGCACTCAGATATGCCGCCGAGGTTACTCTGTGACGGATCTCGAGACCGGGGATCAGCTTGAGGTGCAGAACAAGTATATCATGTCGCCCAACGACCTTAAAACCATCCACTTCCTTGACAGGATGATTGACGCAGGTGTACGGGTATTCAAAATCGAGGGCCGCGCCCGCGGCCCTGAGTACCTGGACACGGCTGTACGGTGCTACAGCGCTGCAATATCGTCGAT
>CAMWZB010000004.1 GCA_947178655.1 uncultured Porphyromonadaceae bacterium | reverse complement strand
CCAGTGCTTGTACATAAGGTCGTCCACCACACGGCCTGTCGCTTTGGGAAGGTCGGGATAGATGTCGGCAGCAGTGCGGGCGTACTTTACGTTGCCTATCACTACGATGTGCTTCTCGTCGGGCGAGAGAAGGAATCCGGATATTCCGCCGGGATGTTCGGTAGCCTGTACTCGGCCTGTGCCGTCGGCCTGCATGGTCCACATCTGTGCGTTGCCGTCGGAGTCGGGATATAGGAATGCTATGCGTCCGTCGGCCATCCACACGGCGCCGCTTTCGCTCTTGGGAGTGTCGGTGATGCGTGCGGGAGTGGCGTCCTTGGCGTCGATGGAGAGTGTATAGAGGTCATTGTTGGCATTGTTCTGCTCCACGTTCTCGAAGGATACTCCGAAGAGCACTGTCTTGCCGTCGGGGCTGACGGACGGATCCGATACGCGTCCGAGCGCTTCGAGTGCCTCGATGCTGAAAGGAGCGCCTTTGCCGTCGAAAGCCGGTGTGGGCACCTGTGCTGCTGCGCCTGTGGCTGCCATCAGCACTGCTGTTGCTGTCATTGCTATTTTGTTCATAGTGATTGAGAAGGTTTATGCGTGTTCGTGTACTACCAGGCAGACTGCTTCAGCTGCGATGCCTTCGCCCCGGCCTGTGAATCCGAGCCGCTCAGTGGTAGTGGCCTTGACGCTCACACAGTCTGTCGGCAGTCCGAGGTCCTCGGCCACATTGGCACGCATGCGGGCTATGTGCGGGAGCATCTTCGGAGCCTGGGCCATGATGGTGATGTCCACGTTGCCCGGTCGGTAGCCTGCGCGTGCCACGATTGCCACAACCTCGCGCAGCAGCATTCTCGAGTCAGCTCCTTCCCACCGTGGGTCCGTGTCGGGGAAGTGGCGGCCTATGTCGCCGAGCGCGACAGCCCCGAGCAGTGCGTCGCTCAGGGCATGCAGGGCCACATCGGCGTCGCTATGGCCGAGCAGTCCGGTAGAGTGGGGTATGTCGACCCCGCATATGATGCATCGCCGTCCTTCGACGAGACGATGTACATCGAATCCTGTGCCTATGCGGTATGGTAACATGGCTGTAGAGGTTTAGCGGCGTCTGCCCATCAGGTCGCGGATGCCGTCCATGTCGAAAGTCAGCGAGAAACGCAGTGTCTGGTCGAGAGGCGAGGTCTGCGCCGTGGCTATCATGTAGGATGCGTCCAGACGTATCACGTTCAGCGAGAATCCGGCACCGAGCGAGAAATATGAGCGGTTGCCTTTGTATTCGTTTTCGTAGTAGTAGCCTCCGCGGAGGAAGAACTGCTGGTTGTAGTTGTATTCGGCACCGAGCGAGAAATTGATTTCGCGGAGTTCTTCCTTCGTGCCGCCCGGAGCATCGGTGAAGGACTTGAATATGCCGGTTATCGGCGACATGTTCTTCCAGTCCTGAAGTTTTTCGACGTACTGTTCTTCGCCTTCAAGACCGTCTGCGAAGTCGGCGCGGCGAGGCTTGGCGGGCACGAGGAGTTTGTTCAGGTCAATGCCGATGGAGAGGTTGTGATAGTCGGCAAGGGGGAATGTGAATGTCGTGCCTAATTTCAGATTCGCCGGGAGGAAGGCCGGATTCTCGCCTCCGTCGAACGACACTTTCGAGCCGATGTTCGAAATATTCCAGCCCCATGACCACTGGCATTCGTTGCGGCCGATTACAGGGTAGGTGGTATAGTAGCCGGCGATGTCGGCGGAGAATGCGGAGGAGCCGGTATTCTGGTCTCCGGCGTACGACTCCGAGAAGCCCAGTGCCGAGTAGATGTACCTGAACACGATACCCATCGAGAATTTCTCTGACAGTTTGCGTGAGTAACCGATGTCGAACGACATTTCATACGGATTCAGTGTCTGGCCTATGTTGTCACCGCCCTGACTTGTGGTGACCTCACCCAAAGAGAAATATCGCAGTGATGCACTGATGGCCTGATTGTCGTTCCCGCCGATTTTGTAGTAGCCCGACAGGTCTGCGAGAAAGATGTCGTTGACCAGCTTGCGGAGCCACGGCGTATAGCTCAGAGACACTGCCGCCTTGCTGTAGGCGAAAGCGTACTTCGACGGATTCCAGAACTGGGAGTATGCGTCAGGGTCGGTCGCAGCGCCAAGGTCGCCCATGGCCGCGCCGCGTGCGTCGGGAGCTATGCTCAGGGATGTCACACCCGTTTCAATAGGGTTGAACTCATTCTTAAGGTTCTCGGCTACGGACGTGGTCGCTGTCAATAGGCTGAGCAGTAGTATTGTGATACTTTTTCTTATCTTCATGTGCTGATGTTGGACTTGGGTACATCCGGGACATTTCGGATTGACCTAATACTATAACTCAACATTTACCGCTTTATTGCATCGGCAAGGTGTTTTAACTACTTCAGAACGACAATCTCTATGGCGTCGGAGCACCCTGAGGCTGTGCCGGCACGGAATATCACGCGGGCTGTGTAGCGTCCGTCGGCCACGTCGGCCACGTTCCACTCGAATGTGCCGCTTATAGCCTTGTTCAGAACTGTGTTGCCGGCTATGTCATCTATGACGAGCCGGGCCTCGTCAACCTCGCAGCCGGCAGCCGCGAAGCTGAACACGGTAGTGTCGCGGACCGGATCGGTGACATCGGCCTCGAGCGTGCCTTCAAGAGTGTCGGCCACCACGAAGTCAAGAGTCGCCGACTCCGAGAGGCCTGCGTTGTTGATGGCCTTGAGGGTGAGGGTGTGGCGGCCGGGAGTCAGATTATGGATGTTGAAGGAGAAGCCGAACGTTCCGTCATCGTTAACTCTCATCGTGCGGGTCGCCTCGGGAAGCGTCTTGTCTCCGTCAAGGGTGAGTGCGGTCGCTGAGCTGATGTTGTGTCCGGCATCTGTCTTGAGACCGGATGCCGAAGGCTCTATCAGTCCGGCTGCTGTGATATCGCGTCCGGTGACGTTGCCCGACATGAAACCGGGAGTGTTGATGTAGAATTCACGGATGAGCGGTCCTTCAGTAGCGGCGCTGCCTGTCCATCCGCTGCCTTCGGCTATTTTGATACCTGTCATGACACCGGCTGCTCCGGCTTGTGAAGAGAGGTCAGTCGCTGTGACCACTATACGGTGCGAGGCTCCCGGAGTGAGTGGCGACGGCAGCGCCACACTGCCTTTGAAGCGACCGTTCACAACTTCGGCGGTGCCTGTGGCGAGGATGGCGTCGTCTATCTGAATTTTTCTCAGATAGGCGGGAGTGGACTCGTCAGGTATACGGTTGGTATAAGTGACAGGACTGTCGTAAATGTCAATAACGGCGGTTCCGGAGAATGTCTCCACCGTATTGCCTGCAGCATCGGTGATGCGGCCCGAAATGCTGTTCGCGGTTTCGGCAGTGAGATTGGAGCTGTCGATGGCTATGGCATATTCCGGCGCGCCAATCGGGATGGCCGGATCTCCGCACAGGTTGTATGGCATTATGTTTACGCCCAGATTCATCGTAAGGGCTCCGTTCATGTCGGAGATGAGCTGATTGCGGGCGAGGCGCAGCAGATCGCCGGTGGTGGTCCCGGAAGAGGCTGTCGCGTATTGTTGTGCTACGGCATTGTTGAGCTGGCGGTTGTGCTCGAGGTATACCGAGCGGCACGACCCGATCACGCCTATGGCACCGCCGTTTTCATTCAGCACCAGACGCTCGGCCAGTCCATAGTTGACGCGGTCGAAAGCGAATACGTCGCATGTCGACATCATCGCTACGGGATAGATGCTGTTCTCAAGCGCCGACGCACCGGACTGGTTGATGGTCTCATAGCCGGAGATGGACATGTAATTGCCATGGCCGCTGAACGTGAAGTAGCCCAAGCCGTTCTGCATGCTTTTGACGATTTCTGTGTAGTAAGGCGTGTTGACCGATTTGAGCGAAGTCGCGGGCAGAAGTTCTATGTCGGTATGAGTGCGGGTGATGGCCGGATTGCAGTTGCGAATCAGCGTATCGGCTGCTACGGAGCATAGATAGTGGGCATTCTTGTTGCCTTCGTCGCTGAACAGCAGCGAGCGGAGGTAGTGTCGCACCTGCATCGGATTTGCAAGGCGCTTGTATATCTTGCGGTTGGCGCTTTCGGCCAGCGACGGCGAAGCTGCGGGTATGCGTCCTACCGAGAGCTGCATTGTGGCCTTGGTGGCGATGGTGTTGATGTCGAAATTGTCTTCGAGCATACCGAAATACTGGTCGGACGCGAAGCTTGTGGTGTAGTTGCGGGCGTTTGCAAGTTCTTCGGTCTGATATGACACTAAGTGGTCTGACCGGTCGCCGTCGATGCCGCGGTTGTCAGATGATGACTCGCCGTACAGCAGCAGGTATCGGAACTTTTCCGGTGCGCGGTCATACAGCATCTTGGCGAACCGTCTGATGGCTGACGGATGTCTGCTGCCGCAGGCGAATTCGCGGTAGATGTCATCGTGGCGTACTACAGTCACGTCCATACCCTGAAATTCGCGGTGATAGTCGGCCAGCTGCTCGGCGTATCGCTGACACATTGCCGAGGTCACTATTATCATTTCGGGCGTCTGAAGGGCATGAAGATTCTGGTTGGCTACGTGTCCGGCATATTCCGGCCGGCGGTGTTGCGCAGCCGGGTCGAATATCACGAATCGAGAGGGCTTCTTGTCGAGCCTGCTGTCAAGGGTGAATATCAGCGACCGGTCATAGCTGCTGTAGTCGCCGGTCTGATGGCGGACTATGGACAGCGGATCGGTCACATTCCACACTTCGAGGTTCTCTTTTGCTTCAGATATGAGTATGTTGTGGCTCTGAGGGTTTTCTGCAAAATTGACAATCATCTCGGGCCGACCGCCTTGAGCGATGGTCTGGGGGTATATGGTGTATGCCTTGTCCAGTGCGGCATATTCTATCTTTGCAGTTGCCGGCAGGGCGAGAGTGAATACCGATTCTACAGTGCCTTCGAGAGGAGCGTCGGCAGGAGTTTTGTAAGTGGCATAGACGTTAGCTATGTCATAAATGCGGTCCGGGACGACATTCTTCGAGACGAGGCGTTGCTGAGCCGATACCGCTGACAGTACATCGGGTACATTTGCGCGTATTCTCAGATTCTCGTTGGCGCTTATGGCCAGGTCGAGGTAGAACACGCCGTCAGGCACTTTCGCAGGGTCGGTGTCGGTGTTGTTCAGTTCGCCGATGAAATAGTCACGGATGTAGAACGGCATCGTTATCGTCTCGCCTGCGCCTGTGCGACGGTCGTGGTACAGTGCGCCGGCACGGTCGGGATTCTGCACTTCGTTCTCTATCAGGTCGATGCAGTAGTGCCATCTGAGTCTTGGCTCAGGGGTGATAAGGTCGACCTCATAGACTTCCGCATCTTCCGCGTCGAGATGCTCGCACAGGAAGTAGTGGCCTTTGAAATCGAAGTGATTGCGGATGTAGTTGAGCTGGGGGCGGATTGACGGATTTTCGGATGTAGCCTTGACAGAAGTCCTGACATCGCCTTCGGCAAAGAAGAGTATGCGTCCGTCGTCAGTGTGTATGGACGGAGTCTGCCGGAGGTCGTCCGGAAATGTCTCCGAGAAGCTGTGTTCGGCGCCATTGATGGCTCCATAGCCGTACACCGTCACTTTCGACGGGTCGTTGAATCCCCACTCACGGAGTTGTTCGTAGCTGATTTCGAATATGCCGGTAGTGTCGGTCAGCACTTCGGTCCAGTGACCGGTCGAAAGAAGAGACGAAGTCTTGAATGCAGATGTCGGAAGAGCAAGAGCGCATAGTGCGCTGAACAGGATTGCGATGGCAGTGGTAACGGATCGGATATTCTTCATACGGGATGTCGCCGCCGGTGCGCGGTATGTTTTTTCGTTGATGATTGGTTGACGTGATGGAACGATTCTTACTTGAGTCGGATGCTGAGACATTCAGTCCCGTTGATGGTGCAGCACACTTTCGAGTCGAGCTCGGGCCGGTGCGGATGTGTGCCGGCTTCGGTGAATACTATGATGTCGCCGGTCTTGAAAGTAGCCATCCGAGACAACAGTTCGACGGCTTTGCAAGCCTGCACAGAGCTGATGCTGAATGTCACTTCGGATTCTTCCGTGATTCTGTCGCTCCGCAGCAGGCTCCGGGAGAGACGTATGGCGAATTCTGTGTCGTCGGTGGCGTTGCCGAGTTCTATCCATGCACCCGGAGCAAAAGTGCGGTCGAAAGTGTAGGGCGGCATATCGATGTCGTCGAAGGGCTTGCATCCTGCTTTGGGGCGCAGGACGTGCATCACTGACACCGCATCGAAATAGGCGCGGGCCTGACGGGCCTTGATGGCGGTTCCGAGTCGTGATATGCGTATGGCCGGAGCTGCGAAACTCTCCCACCGCTCTGTATCATCGGGGATGAATACCGGTTCGCCCGGACGGAGTATGGCAGAGTCGGCTCCGGGAATGGCCGTGGCGCGACCGCCACCAGGGGCGCCTTCGAAGTGTATACAGAATATTTTCATCAGTCTATCGACAGTGTTGACAGACGGTTGTACATCACGGCCAGATGAGAGTAGATCGAGGTGTTCGATATGACCACGCCCTCGGGGACACGTATGCGTGATGGCGTGAAGTTCCAAATGGCCTTTATGCCGGATTCTGCGGCGAGGTCCGCCACTTCCTGAGCGGCTTCGACCGGGACTGCTATGATGCCTATCTTTATGTTGAGCCTGTGCACAAGTGCCGCTGTTTGGTCAGGCGTGAATATCTCCACATCGCCTATCTTCGAGCCGGCCAGCCGTGGGTCGATGTCTATGCCGGCTACGATATTGAGGCCGTAGCGGTGCAGGCCGGAGTCGGCCATCAAGGCGGCTCCCAGACTGCCGACACCCATCATGATGGCGTTGTGGCGCTGGTCGAAGCCGAGGTAGTCGCGCAATGCGCGTTCGAGGTCGTCGACCTGATAGCCGATGCGGGTCTTTCCGCGTATGCCCAGGAATGACAGGTCTTTGGCTATCTGTGACGGGTCGACGTCAAGAGCTTCCGCGATGCGGGTGGTGGATATGTACTGTACCGAGGCGCTGCGCTGAGTCGAAAGGTAGGCAAGATACCACGGCAGCCGCCGGAGAGTAGGTTCCGGCAGCAAATCGGATGTTCGGGATATCGAGGCTTTTTCGTTCATGGCTACAAAATTACGAATTTTTCGCCGATTCCCCTACAATTAACCAAGATTTAACCCTATTCTTAACGCCTGCGATTCCTGCTAAGGCGCCGTCACCGCGATTTTTTTGGACGCGGTCTCGTAGTTCACTCCGTCGGCAGTGATAGTGGCGCGATAGAGGTATATGCCTCGCTCCACCCGGCGGCCGGATGTGTCGGTGAGGTCCCATGACACCGGTACCGATAGGAACATGTCGCTGCGTCCCTTCGACTGTCCGGTCCATACGGGACGGCCGAGCAGATTGTACACAGTCACGTTTACGGTCACCATATTGTCCGGCTGGTTGTGGCTAAGATAGAAATTGGCCGAGGTTGATGCCGGATTGGCGTCGGTGTATATATCGTAGATTTTTGGCGCGAGATTTTCCTGTACGTAGAAGTTGAGGGTTGCAGTGGCAGCGTTGGACGCAGTGTCCCACACGCGCAGCGACAGTGTGTGGTTGCCCGGACGGAGGTCGGAGAGCGGATAGTTGATTACGCCCGAGGGGCTTCCGTCGGCTGACGGGGTGTAGTAGAGCGACAGGTCGGTGTATGTTTTGTTGCCGTCGAGCGTGGCTGTCATCTGGTGTCCAATGCCTGCGTTCGACACGTTCAGCCCCACGTCGTCGCGTATTGACGCGATAATCATCGGCGATGTATTCACGGCGTCGCCGTCGCTGAAGTCGCTGTGGTTAAGGACGAACGATTCGATTATCGGAGCCGTGTCATCGTCAGCCACTGTCATGTCGTAGCCATATGCGTAGAAGTCCGACGAGACGCCTGTGGCTTCGCGGTCATCTTCAGTGGAGTAGGCATAGAGCGACATCGTGGCCGGACGGTAGTTCTGGGTCAGCTCGGACGGCATGGCCACTGTCAGGGAGAAGTGTCCGTTGGTCACTCGCGTCGAACCGCAGTATATGCGGTCTCCGTACTCCTCGAAGGTCTCGTTGGCCGGGGAGTTCTTCGGGTCGGATACGTGTCCGAGTGTAGTTTTCGACCTTTCTGCGTCGAATATTTCAATCAGCGCTACGCCATTGAAGTCCTCCATGACGGTCCCGGAGGCATCGGTTATGGAGCCGCTTACTGGCACCTGGCCGAGAGCTTCGAGAAGTCCGGGATTCTCCGGCGACACGGGCTGTCCGCCGATGCTGTCGAGACGGGCTATGTGCGAGGGCATGGCCAGATGAAGCGCCGGATCGCCGATGAACACGTAGCGCAGACGGTTGGTGTCGCTCGTCGGTTCTCCGCGCTCGTTGCGGATATCGTTCTTGGCGCGCCGGTATATCTCGCCGGGCGTCAGGAAGCGGCCGTTCTCGTCGCGCTGTGCCATGGCGCGTCCCAGTGCGAGTGACAGACGTCCGTTCAGCGATATGAACACCGGGCGGACTGCGCTGATGATGCCGATGGCGCCTCCGTAGCGTTCTTTGTAGAGTATTTCGCCGCCGGTTATCTCACTGCCGTCTATGCGCAGAAAGTCGCATGTGGCAGCGTAGATGAACGGCCAGTGGCGGAGATAGAGGTTATTGAGGTCATTGTACGACAACTGGTTCTCGTGAGTCCAGCCGGTGGTGTTGGCGTGTCCGATGAAGTTCCACCAGACCACTCCTTCGTCCAGGTATCTGAACATCGCCGCACGTGCTTCGGGCATGTTGGTGCCCTCGAACGGATAGGCGTCGATATATACTTTGCGTATCAGATGCTGCTGGCCTTCGGTGGCCAGACAATTGTCTATCATCTGTTCGCTCTGCTGTATATGCACGCCGCCGTCCTCGTCGTCGGCCAGATAGAGGAATCGGTGCTTCCATGCTGTTTTCCGGGCTCCTTCGGCATATTGCACCGCTTTGGACACAATATCGTCTGCTTCCGACACAGACGTGACGGGGATACGTCCGATGGCTATTGAGAGTTTGTCGTAGGACAGCGAGGCTCCCGAGCCGTCCTCGAGCATGGCCGTGACGTCGTCGGTGCAGTAACCTTCGTTGTCCGATACGGATGCCCGGTATTCCCGTGGCATCCATGACGGTATTGTGGGGAAGTCGGGGGCGCCGGCGCTCAGTCTTCTGTTGTCAATGGTCGTGCGCGCCATCAGCACCGCATAGCGCAGCGGTTGCCCGTCGCCGGCCTGCCCGCGGTCATAAAGCATTTTGAAATATCGGCGTATGCCTCCGACATCGGGCGTTCCCGATGAGAATTCGTTGTATATCTCCTCCGGAGTGACCACCGACACCTTGAGTTGTTCGGGTGATGTCTCGTGCAGGCGTGCAAGTCTCCGGGCGGCGTCAAGGTATGCCGAGGGCGCCACGATGACCATGTCGTAGTCGCGGTGAGAGTGGAGGTTCTGGTTGCTCACGTAGCCGGTTGCGACGGGAGTCATAAGAGGCGAACGGCTGTCCCAGGCCACGAACAGGCGGTTGCGGGGATTGCTCACGCGGAATGTCTGACGCCCTTGGTCGGTCACTGTCGAAAGTCGCCGTATGTTCTGCGGGTCAGTCACGTCCCACACCCGAGTGTCGGCCGTGACGCCGTCCACAGTGAAGTGCCCGCTTGTGCTGGTGAAAGTCAGCTGTCCTGTCGAGGGCAGTCTGAGTGCCCGTTCGTAGCCGAGGGTAAGGAAATTCAGATGCGCTGACGAGCAGCTCGTGTTGGGGCGAAGGGTGATGGCCACATTGTACATATCCGAGGCAGTCGGCTCGGCTTCGAATGTGTGTGATGTCACCGTCACCATGGCGTAGATGTACTTGTTGCTGCTTTGGGATGATATGCGGTCTGACGCCTGTGATTCAAGCTGTACACCGTTAATGGCGAATCCGAGTGTGCCGCCTTCGGCCAGGTTGCTTACAAAACTGCACATCAGAGTTCCTCTGCCGCCAAGCGAGCCTGGAGCGCTGATGCCTATGGTCTGGGTCTTGTTGTATCTGAAATCTTCTCCGAGCAGCATAGGTCCGGCCTCGCCCGGTACGCGCGTGCGTTCAATTTCATGGTGGACATAGTCTGTGAACGACGTTTCGGCGCCGTCCGCTTCGCCTTGTGCCTCCACTGTCTCTATGACGCGGGCTTCGCTCTCATCGTCGGGTATGCCCGCGAAGTAGTAGCCATAGTCCGAAAAATCATTCTGAATGAAGTAGCGGCTGCTTCCTGAGCCTGTCCATTCTCCGGCACCGAGTCCGTAGAACACTATGCCGCGGTCGGTCAGTTCGGATTGTACCTCGGTGATGTCATCGAGGTAGTCCGACTCGCTGAGCCGATCAGATTGCCTGTGGCCTCCGTAGCCGTATACGCGCACCTTGGACGGGTCAGAGAAGCCCCATGACCGCAGAGTCTGAGTGCTGATGAGGTACATTCCGTCTCGGTCGGTCCGTATTTTCATCCAGCGGCCGCTGCTGAGCCGTGACTTATCGGCATACACCGATGTATCGAAGGCCAGAGCCGGATGGGTGCATGCGAGTATGATGGCCATGGTGGCCGTGAAGAGTATATGATGGAGAAATGTGTGTCGGTTCATACTATATGTAACAACGTGCGCCGTGGCCTTTTATTGTGTCTTGAATCCTTGTAGGACCTTACGTCCTGACTTGCTTCAGCCATGCTGCCCAGTCCGCGCTGTCGCCGTTGAAAGTGTTGAGGTCCACAGGTCCTTTTATGCCGCGGATGCGGCCTTTGTGGCTATGCTGCCACAGCACCCATTTGCGGCGTGGCAGGGGAGGGTCGGTGAACGAGCATATCCATAGGTCCGGAGCTTCGTTGTACTGCTGGGTGAAGCTGTCTCGCAGGAACCGGGCTTCGCCGTTCTTGTTTGTATATATAATCACATTGTGCCCGAATACTCTCAGATATGCCACCATCGCCTCCAGCCGGTCTATGATGGTCTCGGTCGGGACCTGTGCGGGATTGCCATTTTCTTCGATATCTATGGCCAGGGGGAGATCGAGTTTGCATCCGTTCACGGCATCGAGCATGTTGCGGGCCTGACGTACACCGTCAGTATCGAATCTGAAGAAGTGGTATGCACCTATCGCCAGAGGTGTTCCGCTCGCTGCCGCATAGTTTCGTGCGAATGACTGGTCGCGGTAGTCGCCGCCTTCGCTTGCTTTCAGGTAGACGAAGCAGATGCTGTCGGCGGCTATGGCGTCGAAGTCGGGCACTCCGTTGTGTGACGACAGGTCTAATCCTCTGATGGGATAGCGCTCACGGTCAAGTTCGACAGACCACCTGGCTGGCCTGACCGTGCGCCACGCTGCCAGAGCTGCTACGAGCAGTCCTGTGACAGTTACGGTCAGTATAGCCAGTATTCGCGCTTGTCGGTCGGTCATTTAATCCTGAGAACAGTTGGTTTTGCAGTCGCAAAATTAGCGAAAAATAGTGAGATATGGAATAGTCGCAATTCTTCGGGCTGTGAATAGGGCTGCCTCTCGGACGTTTTTTCATAAACTAAGGTTTTTTTGATTAGCTACTGATTTTTTATTGCCCGTCGTATTGCTTTTCAAAAATTTTCATTAAATTCGCCACCGAAAAACTACAATGCCTTAAATTGCTACTACAATGATTATCGGAATTCCTAAAGAAATCAAGAACAATGAGAACCGCGTAGGTATGACTCCCTCCGGCGTTCGCGAAATGATAGGCGCCGGGCACACGGTGTACGTGCAGCACACAGCCGGCGAAGGCTCAGGCTTCGCAGACTCTGACTATGAGGCCGCCGGTGCAGCCATCCTTCCGACCATCGAGGATGTGTATGCTGTGGCAGAGATGATTGTCAAGGTCAAGGAACCTATCGCTCCCGAGTATTCACTCGTTCGAAAAGGTCAGATTCTCTTCACTTACTTCCACTTCGCCTGTGACCGTGCTCTCACCGATGCCATGCTCGCTTCCGGAGCCGTGTGCATCGCATATGAGACTGTGGTCGGCCCGACTGGCGGACTTCCTCTTCTCATTCCCATGAGTGAAGTCGCCGGGCGTATGTCTGTACAGCAGGCCGCACGCTTCCTTGAGAAGCCTCAGGGCCTTCGGCGGGTGCTCCTTGGCTGGGATCCCGGAGTGAAGCCTGCACGAGTCCTTGTTCTCGGAGCCGGTGTCGTAGGCCGTAATGCCGCTCTTATGGCAGCCGGACTTGGCGCGGATGTGACCATCACCGACATCTCGCTTCCGACTCTGCGCCACGTGGCCGAGACTATGCCTGCCAACGTGAAGACTCTGTTCTCATCACGTCACAACATCGAACTTGAGCTTCCCTACGTGGATGCGGTCATCGGTTCGGTCCTTGTCCCCGGTGCTCTCGCTCCGAAACTCGTCACCCGCGACATGCTTGCGCTCATGCGCCCCGGCACGGTGCTGGTCGACGTCGCTATCGATCAGGGCGGCTGCTTCGAGACCTCGCATCCGACCACTCATTCCGATCCGGTGTATACTGTTGACGGAATACTCCACTATGCCGTTGCCAACATACCGGGCGCAGTGCCCTATACCTCCACACTGGCGTTGACCAACGCCACCATGCCGTATGCACTCCGCATAGCGGCTTTGGGATGGAAAGAGGCGTGCCGCCGCGACAAAGGTCTTGCCGAAGGTCTTAACGTGATTGACGGCAAGGTGACATTCCCGGCCGTTGCCGAAGCTTTCGGCATGGAATATACCCCCGCTGAACAATTCCTGCGCTGATTGCGTTAGTAATTTAATACGGGTGCAAAGGTTTTTTTGTTACCTTTGCACCCGTATTTCATCAAGTTCATCACACTCACAATGTAATTTTTTCAAGGGTTATTTATGAAGGCTCTTCGCCCCATCATTTATTCATCACTTATCGCATTTGCCGCCAATGCTGCGTTTGCTGCCGCCCCGGCCAGCTATTACTCTTCGTTGACAGGCAAAAAGGATGGCGAATTAAAGACCGCTGCTTACAATGTCATCCGAAACTTTCAGAAAGTGTCGTCGTATTCGGCGCTTCCGACTTATTTCGCCAAGACCGACGTATATCCCGAGTCATCTCGATGGTGGGACATGTACTCTGATATACCCCTGTACGCCCCGAGTTTTTCCGGGCTTAACCGCGAACACTCGTTCCCCAAAAGCTGGTGGGGAGGATCTACCACTGTCAGCGCTTACGTCGATCTCAATCACCTGTATCCGTCAGAGGCCAGAGCCAACCAGGCTAAAAGCAACTATCCTCTCGGTGTGGTCGACCCGTCAAACATAACTTTCCAGAACGGCATAACCACCGTCGGATATCCTGTCAACGGACAGGGTGGAGGAGCGAAACTCGTGTTCGAGCCGGCCGATGAATACAAGGGCGACTTCGCTCGCACGTATTTCTATATGGTCACGTGCTATCAGAATCTGACGTGGAAATATACATACATGGTTTCGCAGAATCTCTATCCGACCCTCAACCAGTGGTCTGTCAACCTTCTCATGAAGTGGCACCACGACGATCCCGTCAGTCAGAAAGAGATAGACCGCAACGAAGCCGTCTACAAGATTCAGAACAACCGCAATCCATTCATCGATATGCCCGAACTCGCCGACTATCTGTGGGGAGACAAGAAGGGTGAGCCTTTCAAGCCAGGCTCTATCGAAATTCCCGACGAGGGCGATCCGGAGCTCTACGCTCCTGTGACGAATATGACGGTGGATTTCGGACAAGTGGCCGAAGGCAAAAGCGTGACGTCGAAAGTGCTCGTCAAAGGCAAGTACCTTAAAGGAACTGTCGATTGTCAGATATATCGTGATGACGCAGAGATGTTCCACTCGTCTACGACTTCTATCCCTGCTTCACTGGTGTGTTCGGAGGATGGCTATTGGCTGAACGTCGTGTATACACCCGCATCTACAGGATTGCACTCATCGCGACTGCTCCTTTCGGGCGATTTCGGCTCGATAGGCGTACAGCTCCGCGGAGAGTGTCTGTCCGTGCCCACGCTCACGGCATGTACGGCTACAGCACCTTCCGACATTATGGCTGACCGCTATACAGCCAACTGGGAAGCTCCCGCCGGTGAAGTTATTGATTACTTCGTCGTCACACGAACCACCTATTCGGGTCAGCAAGTCAATACTGAAGAATTGCTTGCCGAGGATACTTCTCTTGAGATACTTGGATTTGACGAATCTGACCGCGAGGCATACTCCGTGCAGAGCGTGCGCCTCGGCTATCGCTCTCCGATGTCGAACATAATCTTTGTCGACCATACCGGCATAAGCGGAGTCTCCGTTGAAGAGCCTCTCGTCATACAGGCTTTCGACGGCGTTATACGATTCATATGTTCGCGTCCTCAGACCGGCTGCCGTATATATAATGTGTCGGGCATGCTTGTCGATACTATTGATTATATAGAGCAGAACACCGATCACGAACTCTCTACAGGAGTATACTTCATCACGACCGACTCACATCCCACCCCTGTTAAAGTATATGTAAGGTAGTCCGGACCATATACGTAAATCATCGCGCCCCCTCTGTGTCACGAATTCACGGAGGGGGTGTCGCATATATGTGAAAGTAACTTCTCGGAAATCCCCGGCCCGTAAAACAAAAAATGGCGAATAAAGTTCACGAATGATGAAAGAGAGCGTCCACAGGCCTGTATGAGCCGTTAAAAGGCTGTAATTCGGGCTGATGAAGTCATTTCAGAGGTGTAATAATATCCTCTCCAAATGTTAAAGAAGTGTTAAAAGCGAAAAAATATTTGGAGAACTCGGAAAA
>CAMWZB010000003.1 GCA_947178655.1 uncultured Porphyromonadaceae bacterium | reverse complement strand
GACCAAGACCAAGCTCGGCAACAGCGAAGTGGCCGGTGCCGTTTCGTCGGCTGTCAGCGAGGCTCTTGCCAACTATCTTGAGGAACATCCGGCCGAAGCTAAAATCATCGTGGAGAAAGTGGTGCTTGCCGCCCGTGCACGCCACGCCGCACTTGCTGCCCGCCAGCAGGTGCTTCGCAAGACTCCCCTTGTGGGCGGCGGCCTTCCCGGCAAGCTCACCGACTGCTCAAGCCGCACAGCCGAGGACTGCGAGCTCTTCCTCGTCGAGGGTGACTCTGCAGGCGGCACGGCCAAGCAGGCCCGCGACCGACGCTTCCAGGCCGTACTTCCTCTCCGTGGCAAGATTCTCAATGTCGAGAAAGCTCTCGAGCACAAGGTGTTCGAGAATCAAGAAATCGCCAGCCTCTTCCGCGCCCTCCGCGTGACCATCGGCACCGAGGACGATCCCAAGGCTCCTAATCTCAGCAAACTGGCGTACCATAAGGTCATCATCATGACCGATGCCGACGTCGACGGAGCACACATCGCCACTCTTCTGATGACATTCTTCTTCCGCCGCATGCGGCCCCTGATCGAGCAGGGACACCTCTTCCTTGCGTCGCCCCCTCTGTACAAGTGCAAGATGGGCAAGACCGAGGAGTACTGCTGGAACGACATGCAGGTGCAGCAGTTCATAGCAAAGTACGGCGAGCGGACATCCATACAGCGCTACAAAGGTCTTGGCGAGATGTCGGATGAAGAGCTCCGGTACACCACCATGTCGCCCGAGCACCGAATCCTCAAGCAGGTCAACATCAGCGATGCTGCAGAAGCTGACCGCATATTCTCCATGCTCATGGGTGAGGATGTAGGACCGAGACGCGACTTTATCGAGTCGAACGCTACCTACGCCAATATCGACGCCTGATAGCAAACCATAGCACACCCGGATGTGTTAGACTATATAAAATATAGTACGCAGCACACCGGGTGTGATTTTTTCTTTCGCTCATTATGACAAAATCAAATAAAAAGGCTTCAAATATCCGTGCGGCCGTCGATGTATACGTAGCGGCAGCCGGCACGGCCACGTTCAACTACCGGCAGGTGTCGGGAGCCATAGGACGTCATACCCCAAAAGAGATGAGGACCGTGGCGCTGTATCTTGCCGAACTGGCGTTCGACGGAGTAATCATCGAGACTGCGCCAGGCAAGTATAAGTCGCCCACACGTGCCGTGGTGGCGGAAGGCATATTTGTGCGCCGGAGCAACGGCCGCAACAGTGTCATCCTTGAGCCTGACGGCGACGAGGTGGCCGTGGCGGACAGCGCGTCAATGCATGCGCTCAACGGTGACCGTGTACAGGTGTCGATAGTGGCGCGCATAAAAGGGCAGGATGCCGAGGCCGAAGTGACCGCAATCATTGAGAAGAAAGAACAGACCTTCATCGGCACACTCAAGGTGGAGAAGCACTATGCGTATCTCCAGACTGACTCGCGCTATCTCGCTGCCGATATATATATCCCCAGGGCCAGGCTCAAAGGAGGAGTCTCCGGCGACAAGGCCATCGTGCGCATAACCGACTGGCCGGAGGACGCTAAGAATCCTACCGGCGAGGTCGTCGACATACTCGGACGGACCGGCGACAATACTGCCGAGATGCATGCCATCCTGGCGGAGTTCGGACTGCCGTACCGCTATCCTGAAGTTGTGGAGAAAGCCGCCGACAAGATTGATGCAGGCATCACTGACGAGGTCGTGGCAGCCCGCGAGGACATGCGTGGTGTGACCACATTCACCATTGACCCGCGCGACGCCAAGGACTTCGATGATGCGCTGTCGTTCAGAAAGCTCTCCAATGGCAACGTCGAGGTAGGCGTACACATAGCCGATGTCACCCATTACGTCAAGCCCGGATCAGTCATCGACCGTGAGGCGAAGGACCGCGCCACCAGCGTATATCTGGTCGACCGGACCATACCTATGCTCCCCGAACACCTGTCCAATGGCATCTGCTCTCTGCGTCCCGACGAAGACAAACTCACATTTTCTGTCATATTCGAGATGGACGCCCAGGCAAGAGTCGTGAACTCGCGCATCGTCCGCACCGTCACCCGTAGCGTACGCCGCTTCACTTATGAGGAGGCCCAGGAAGTCATCGAGACCGGACGCGGCGACTATGCCGAGGAGATTCTCGCTCTTGACCGCCTTGCCAAGATACTCCGCAAACAGCGTTATGACAACGGGTCTGTCGACTTCGACCGCGTCGAGGTCCGCTTCGAAATCGACGATAAGGGTCATCCCACATCCGTGTACTTCAAGGAGTCGAAAGACGCCAACAAACTTATCGAGGAATTCATGCTCCTGGCCAACCGCACAGTGGCAGCCGCCATCGGAATCGTGCCCAAACGGCGCAAGGCCAAGGCATTTGTCTACCGTGTGCACGACCAGCCCGACGCCGAGCGTCTGGCCAATCTTGCAGCTCTGGCGCGTGCGTTCGGTTATAAGCTCAAGACTAAGGGCGAGCCTATTGAAATCAACCGCTCGCTCAATAAGATGCTCGTGGATGTGAAGGGGCGAGGAGAGGAGAACTTCCTCTCCACACTGGCTATCCGCACCATGGCGAAAGCCATATATACAACGCAGAACATCGGACACTACGGACTCGGGTTCGAGTACTACACTCACTTCACCTCTCCCATCCGCCGCTATCCTGATATGATGGTGCACCGTCTGCTTGACCGCTATCTCAACGGAGGTCGCGCCGTCAACCTCGAAAAACTCGAGGACGAGTGCAAGCATTCGTCTGATATGGAGCAGCTTGCCGCCAGTGCCGAGCGCGCGTCCATCAAGTACAAGCAGGTAGAGTATATGGGCGACCACCTTGGCGAAGTATATACCGGAGTCATATCCGGGGTCACCGAGTGGGGACTGTACGTCGAGCTTGAGGACAATAAGTGCGAGGGCCTCATTCCCATCCGCGACCTCGCAGACGACTATTACGACTTCGATGACAAGAACTACTGTCTGACGGGCCGCAAATACAACAACCGCTACAGGCTTGGCGACCGTATCCAGGTGCAGGTGGCTCGGGCTGATCTGCAGCGCAAGCAGCTCGATTTCGTGCTGGTGGATGAAAAAAATCCGCCGCGAGGAGTCGAGACTTTCACGGCGCATCAGAAGAAAGGCGGCTCACGCCAGCCGTCATATGAGCGTCCCGGCAAGAAACAGCGGCGCAGAGGCCGCAGATGACACCTTGTCGCCGCCCGGCAGTAATGCAGGGCGGCGACGATTCGGTAGTTTTATCATTATCACTTTTCCATTCATTCTATGCCATCAAGGAAAACAACAAGCTATATATCAATCAAGGGTCTGAAAATCTACGCCTATCACGGAGTGTTACGTCAGGAGAACGAAGTCGGCAATACATTCGAGGTCGACATAGATCTGTACTTCGATGCTGCCGAGGCGATGTACACTGACCGTCTTGATTTGACGGTGAACTATGCCGCAGTCATCGAAATAGTCCGCGCCGAAATGGCCGAACCGTCGGATTTGCTGGAAAATGTCGTGCATCGAATCTACCGTACCATCACATCGCGCATGCGCATCGTCACAGGCGGACGCATCGCCATATTCAAGCCCCAGCCACCTATAGCCGCAGAAGTCGCAAAAGTCGGCTTTACCTACATGTGGTGAGGCTCAGAGTCACACAATAAGTAAGGAGTTATTCCGTTATAATGAAAGTTGAACCAATCCTATCTATGATATGAACTTCAAGACCATAGTTCTCTCGTTGGTATTAGTAATGGCTCTTGCATCCTGTTCGAGTTCAAAAACGTTACTTCCATACTTCACAGATCTGGAGGAATCCGCGACCGGCACACTTCCGGTGATGGACTACCTTCCGACGGTACAGCCTGACGACGAACTTCTCATAAGTGTTTCATCACCGGTCCCCGAGGCTGCCGTCCAATATAATCTGCCGTTCACAAATCCTGCTTCGCGCGATGCCATGACTACTGCCACGACGCCGCGCTACCAGACCTATGTGGTCGACTCCAAAGGCGACATCGTCATGCCCATACTCGGCACCATACATGTGGGCGGACTCAATGTCGAGCAAATCAAGGATATGCTTACGCAGAAGCTGTCGTCTGACATCAATGATCCTCTGGTGCAGGTGACACTGATTAATTTCTATGTGTCGGTTGCCGGCGAAGTCAAGAGCCCTCAGCGCATTAAAGTCACCGACAACCGGATGTCTGTGCTTGACGCACTTTCGGCGGCCGGAGACCTCACCGAGTACGGCGAGCGCCGCAATGTGATTGTCATACGCGAGGAAAACGGCAAGCGCACATACGCGCACCTGGACCTCAACTCGTCGGATGTGCTCACGTCGCCTTACTACTACGTGCGCCAGAACGACTACATATATGTGGCACCCAACAGCATCCGTCAGGCTAACTCGAAGTATAACCAGAACAATGCCTTCAAGCTGTCGGTCGTATCCACAATCGTCAGCGGTGTTTCTGTCATAGCATCGCTTATTATCGCTCTTACCCGATAACCATATCACTGTACCATGTATAATAATTCAGGCTCAGATTTCATAGATTTCCGCGGATTGTTCAATCTGTACCGCAAGAACTGGTATCTCTTTGTGATATCACTGGTGGTATGCGGAGCCATAGCGTTCACATATGGAAAACTTCGTCTCCGGGAGTACGCCGTGAAGGCCAACGTGCTCATCCAGCAGAATGACCCGCTCTCGTCAGGCGGCGGCGATGCCATAGGCGGTGCCATGTCGATGCTCTTCGGCTCGGATGCCGATGTACAGGACGAGGTGTTCATCATATCGTCGCATACGGTATACCGTGATGTGGCCCGAGAGCTCAATCTCAATATATCCTACAAGACCAAGACCAACTTTCTGGCTTCGCGCATCGACTTTCCGGAGCATCCTCTTGAAGTGACTCCGCAGGCCGGTATGCTTGACACCCTGAAGACCGCTATCGACTTCAAAGTGAAGGTGAACAAGAAGGGACTGGCCGACATCAAAGGTAAAATAGAGCGCTCGACCGTCCTCGATGTGGAGGATATGAAGCTGCCCTGTACGGTGAATACTCCGCTGGGTGACTTCACTTTCGCCAAAACAGAGTATTATCCCGAGGGCGAGTCGCTTAAATGTAATATATCGGTATGCGGCTATGACGCTGCAGCCGAGGATCTTGACGAGGATGTCGTGGCCGAGATCGCATCCAAGCGCAGCAACGTCATCGCGCTTTCGATGAATACCACCAATCCCGACTACGGCAAGGCTATCCTCAATACCATCATAGAGCTGTACAACAAGCGTGGTGTGGACGAGAATCGCCGGCAGAACGAGAAGACGGCCAAATTCATCGATGACCGTCTTGACAAGGTGGCTCAGGAGCTGAATGTATCCGAAGCCGAAGTGCAGAAGTACAAACAAGGGAACGGCATCGTGGACTTTGCTCTGGATGCCGAGTACAACATAAAGAAGAAGGGTCAGCTTGAGACTGAGATTATCACCGCGCGAACGAACGAGGAGATACTCCGAATGACGCTCGACTTCATCAACCTTCCCGAGAACGCCTACGCTCTTGTGCCGATGTCCACCGACAATCCCGGGCTTCAGTCGGCTATCGGAGCATACAACGATGTGCTGCTCAAGCGTGCAGAACTTGCCGGAAGCGCCGGCAAGGACAACGCCACGTACCGCAACCTCACCGAGCAGCTCGATCTGATGCGCAAGAACATCGCCACCTCTGTGGCAAAGGCGCTCGAGACTGCCTCAGTGACGGTGCGTGACCTCTCCCGCGAGTTCGACCAGGCTTCCGGCTCTCTGTCGGAGATGCCGCGTCAGCAGCGTGAGTTCGCCATGCTGGCACGGGACCTTGCCGTCAAGCGTGAGATATTCGTATTCCTGCTTCAGCGCCGCGAGGAGACTGCCGTGATGATAGCGTCGGCCAATCCCAAGGGACAGACCGTCGACGAGGCATTCACCCTCAAGAAGCCTCTCGGACTGGGCCGCCTGGCCATCCTGCTGATAGGCTTCATCTTCGGCCTGATGATACCGCCGATATATCTGTATATTCGCAAGCTCGTGCACAACCGCTTCGAGACCCGCGAGGAAGTGGAGCGTATCACCGATGTGCCCATCCTCGGCGAGATGTGTGTCGACCATTCGGGAAACAGTCTTGTAGTGACGTCCGACAGCGTGACCTCATCTGCAGAGCTCTTCAGGCTCATGCGCAGCAATCTGCTCTTCATCCTGAATGATCCGAAAGACAAGGTGGTGCTTCTGACCTCATCGCAGTCAGGCGAGGGCAAGTCGTTCATCGCCATCAATCTGGCGGCTACGCTGGCTCTGCTTAAGAAACGGGTGCTGCTGGTGGGCATGGACGTCCGCAATCCCCAGCTTGCCAACTATCTGAACATACATCCGAAGTTCGGCCTCACCCAGTATCTGGCATCGTCGGCCATCTCGCTGGAGCAGATCATAGTGCCCGATGTCATGCACAGCGGTGTAGACCTCATCGTGGCAGGTCCTGTTCCGCCCAACCCCGGCGAACTCCTCACATCGAGCCGCGTGGATAATCTCTTCGCCACGCTTCGCGGCCAGTACGACTACATCATCATCGACACGGCTCCCGTGGGTATGGTGAGTGACACCTTCACGCTCGACCGCGTCGCCGACGCATCGATATACATCTGCCGTGCCAACTACACGAGTCTCAATGAGCTTCAGATAGTGAACGACATATACCACAAACAGCGTCTGAAGAAACTCTCTATCGTGGTCAACGGCACTGCCGCCAAGAAGACCTACGGATACGGACGTAAGAAATGATTTCAGCTCCGGCCATCCCGTCAGACGTCCGCTCCGGCACAAGTACCGCCTCCTATGTCAAGCAGCCATTAGGCTGTACAAAACGGGAGGTGGCGCTTCCGCTTACGTATCTCCTGTGCATGGCTCTGGTAGGACTCCAGTTCTATCCGGCCCTCCTCGGAGTGGTGGCATGCATGCTCTATGCGTGGCGCCACGACCGCTACAATCTGATGATGATGCTTCTGCTCTTCGCAGGCTCCTACGGTCTGACCCAGGGTAAGCTCTTCGGCATCCGGTACAGCGACATGGTCGGGGCTGCGGCTCTGGTGTGTCTGGTTGTGCTCCGCAAGCGTCCGATCATCACTAAGGCACTGATAGTATATGTGTGCTACGCCGCGGTGCTGTTCATAATGGCACTATTCTCTCGTGAAAGGATGCAGATACAGGTGCTTCAGATGCGCGAGTATCTGTATTTCATCATGTTCCTTGTGCCTGTGGCCATCTTCGCAGGCAAGGAGTTCGATATTCGGGCGTTCTTCCGGGTTTCGATAATTTATATCCTGATTATCTGCGCGTTCTACATCATAGACGCATTCGTTCTGTATGGCAATATACTTATGCCTGCTACGGATGCCTGGCGAGGCTATATGTCGTCGTTCACCGAGTTCTACTGGGCGCCGCTGAGTTTCAATATCGACCGCAAGTATCCCATCGGGCTTTTTCTGCTGTCGCTGATGGTGTATCCGCTGGCACGCTACTATACACTGAACAAGTGGCAGTGGCTGCTGGTCCTTGGTGCGCTTGCCGCATCCCGAACGATGACAGTAATAGTCGGACTGGTGTTCTTCTACGCCATCTTTGCAGGCACATTCAAGCAGTTGCTGAAGTACGGACTCTTTGCTGTGCTGGGATTTTTTGTGCTCTACGTTGTAGACTATAATCTTCCGAAGAAGGCGAACGATGTCTACGAGTCTCCTCTTCGCATAGCCTCGACTGTCCAGCAGTTCATCGACCTGTTCGATGTGGTCGATCCTGCCGATATGGCCGAATTCGGGTCAGGTCGTATGGCTCAGTTTCTGCCCAAACTTGAGGTTATACAGCATGAACACCGGGAGTGGACCGGTCTGGGCTTTCTGCATCCTGAGAAGACTAAAATCGAGGTTTACGTTATCGACAATGAACTGTACTCCAATATAGAGTTGGCCGAAGAAGTGGCCATCGCGGTGGAGTGTGTGCCGGCACAGGTGTTCCTCCATGCCGGATTCATAGGCCTGATTGCGCACTATCTCTTCTTTTTCGGCCTGTGGTGGGTGGTGCGTAAGGAGGAGTATGGCGGCTATTTCCTGGCTGTGATGCTCACGTGCATGTTCTGGAGTCTTACCGGCAACGGAAATATAAACAACATGAACGGTCTCGGACAGGTTTCATGGGCCTTCGCAGCCGTCTATCTTCAGGCCAAGACGCAGAAGATGAAGGAGGCTGAGCTCCCGGCCTCTGCCGAAATTCAGGGATTGTAAAGGTCTGTATTGAAGAAATCCATTATCTGTCGGGCCTGTTCGAGAGCCACTGCGGCTTCTGACTCCGGGTCGGCGGCCACTGCTGCCTCGTAGCAACTGATGGCGCGGCCGCGATTGCCCCGGCGCCACTCGATGCGTCCCTGTAGATACAGGGCTACAGGACTTTCGCAGGCCGGATGAGCTGCGAGGATTTCGGCGGCTTCATCGAGCCTGTTTGCGTTGATGAGCGCGCGTATGTGGTCGTAGTCGTGTGCCATATGTCGGTAGACAGTGGTTGGTTGATGGAAACAATTCAAAGTTACTAAAAATATTATTATAATCCGTCGTCTCGAGGTAATATTTACACGTCCGTCTGCCGCTTTGTGATGTGTCAGAATGTGGCGTACAGAGTGAAGCCGAACGAGCCGTTGCCTATCGACGGGATGAGCGAACCTGTGACAGGCGGTGTATGGCGTTTTTGATCAAGGTTAAGATGCCGTGCCGGATTGTATCCGCAGTAACCGACGAACTCGTTGACCGGGTCGACAAGGAATGCCACGATATAGCCGAGCGCCTTGGAGCCGAGCAGGCGGTAGTTGTTTGACACGATGGATCGCTTGGCCTTGTAGAATGCCTCGCCGATTATGCTGCCGACCAGAGGGGTGATGAATATGTCCTGATATGACGGACGTTCCATGCAGGCCTCGATACCGAACTCCCACCCGATGGTCGAGATGCACGCGCTGTAGAGCAGCGAGCGGTAGAAGTTGAAGCCGTTCGACCGCGCAGCCATGAAGTAGGCCGCTCCTGCATAGGGATGGAGTACATAGTTGAATATGGCGTTGTCGTGGTCCCATTCAGGTCCTTTTTTGAAGATGTTGTTGAACCACCGTTTGCCTGGTGAATCCTTCTGGAGTGCAGCACGGTTCCATGACGTGGCGTCCTCCGGCAGACATTCGAGCACAAGAAGAGTGCCGACGAAAGCGCCTGTGAGTACGCCGGTATTGATCCACAGTCCTTTCCAGTTGTAGGAATTGAGCGTGCGGGAGTAGGGGAGTTCGTAGATTGATATTGGAGACCCTTTCGACAAGGTCGGGCCGAGGACTTCTGCGCACTCGAGCGAGACAATGGAGTCGGGAGGTGTGACGTCCACGTCGATGTCGACAAGCATGATGTCGCTGTCGTCGACGTGACTGTCGGCACGGGCTGTGACGGTTACGGCCACGAGCGCCATGACAAGTATTATTATTCGAGAGAGGTATTGCATAAGTGTGTGGAATAGTGTGTGTACCTGTTGTGATTCTATTTTAAAACACCGGAAGCGGCGGTTTGGATTATTCGGCGTATTCCCCGGGGATGGGAAAAAGGTGAACCGCGACTCGTGCCGGAATGTATCTTTGGCCGGAAAACCAACAGATATTATGGAAGATATAACAGTGATTCTCGACAATGGCCACGGCTGCGACACGCCCGGCAAGAGCAGTCCTGACGGACGTCATCGCGAGTGGCAGTGGTGCCGTCGCGCTGTCAGTGCCATAGCCGACGGACTCGTCAGCCACGGAGTGAAGGTGGAAATTTTGGTCCCGGAGAGTCGGGACGTGTCGCTTCGGGAGCGTACGGAGCGCGTCAGAAAGATTGTCAGTTCGTCGGCCGGCGACTGTATACTCGTGTCCGTGCACAATAATGCTGCCGGCGACGGGTCGGAGTGGCGCGGAGCCCGGGGATGGTCGGTTTTCGTCGCTCCGTCATCCTCGGCCAAGTCCGTGAGGCTGGCCCGGTTGATGTATGACGAGGCCTGCCGTCAGGGCCTTATGGGCAATCGTGCCACTCCTGCTGACGGATATTGGGTGGCTTCTCTGGCCATCTGCCGCGACACTCCGTGTCCGGCTGTGCTGACCGAAAACTTGTTTCAGGACAATCGCGATGATGTGGCTGTGCTCGAAAGCGTCGACGGATTCGAGTCTCTGGTGAGTATACATGTCAATGCGATATTGAATTTTATCAACATGTTATGACCGGAATGAAAAATATCATGATACTCATCGCCGGTTTCATCGCCGGCGTAGCGTTCTGCAATCTGTCAGACAGCAGGCCCACAGCAGAGCCTGGCCGAACCACCGTGCTCCTTCGGGTGGACACTGTGCGGGGGACGCGCCCTGAGATTGTCGTGGTCCGAGCCGCCGGGGAGTTCACAGACCGGTTCAAGGTGTTGACTGACAGCACGGGCGCTACGGACTCCGTTGAAGCGACAGTGCCGTGTACACAAGCGGTTTATGCCGGAGAAGGATATAAGGCCTATGTCAGCGGCTACCGGCCGAAACTTGACAGCATCATACTTCACCATCCTTCGGCGACGGTCGTTCGGGCCGCTCCTGCAGCAGAACGTCGTTTCAGCATAGGCGTTCAGGCCGGATACGGGCTGACGCCTCGAGGCATGCAGCCTTATGTCGGAGTGGGCATCACATGGAAAATTTTATAAAGATTGATAAAAATCAATTTATATTGACGATTCTATTGACTTTATGCAATATTTGTATTAACTTTGTCCCGGAATCAATAACGACTACTAAATATGAACACACGAATTCAAATGCGGAATGCCGACTTCGCCCGCCGCTGCATCAGGCTTTACGAGCAGTTCTACAAAGCCGGTATCATCCTTGATTTTAATGACATCATCGACCGCGTACTTCTTCAGCAGCCACACTCTTTCTATGTGGAGTATTCGACCGCTTCCGCCAAGCTCCATGCGCTTGAGCGCGCCGACCCCGAGACGGTGGTCAAGGAGCCACTTGCCCGCGCGATGTGGATGGAGATGCTCGTGCAGGTCCTTCAGCATATGGCACGCCATCCTCGCAAGACATTCGCTCAGGCGCTCACCTTTGTGATAACCTACGGCAGGCCGTCGCGTTTCTACATCTCGCGCGACACCGCCAGGCGTATACTCTCGCCGTACCGCTTCCAGAGTCTCAGATTCGTAAGATGCTAAAAAATACTGATTCTATGACAAGTACAATATCGATATCCATAGACCGCATACTTGAGAGCATCTATGCCCTGGCCGCGGTGGATACTCTTCAGTCTCCGCCCGGACGGTCCAACGTAGTGTGCCGCGATGATGCTCCGGCGCTGAGACGGCTCGTGCGCGACAGTGCTGCCGCCATCATCTTCGGCATCACACCTCCGGTGACCGGCAGTTCCCTGTCCGACCCGTCGGATGACGGAGATATCATCACCGTTGACTTGGAACTGCCCGAAGATGCCGTCGGACGTCTGTCGGGAACGATCCGTCCACTTCTGGAATCGGCCCTTTCGGCGCAGGTTCTCTGCATACTGTGGACAGGAACGGATGCCGGGCTCGGGGATATGTATATGTCGATGGTCCGTGACGCCGTGAGTTCACTGAAGCGAAAGCTGTCAGGCTTTGGCAGGCCGGGATTCATCCACCCGGCTGCATAACGTACAATCATAACGTACAATCTGTGTCGGGAGCAAGCAAATTAACCATGCTTTGCTCCCGACTTATTTGTAATATTCGTATCTTTGCAGAATAATACGAAATTTATGAGTTCTGCAAATACGATAGATATGCTCAAGGGGCCGCTCGCGCGGCCTATGTTGATGTTCGCTCTGCCTCTGATAGCGAGCGGACTTCTTCAGCAGTCGTTCAACGCCGTGGATATCGCTGTGGTGGGACGTTTTGCCGGCAGTCACGCGCTTGCGGCGGTGGGGAGCAACGGCCCTGTCATCGGTCTGCTCATAAATATGTTTCTCGGACTGTCGGTCGGAGCGAACGTTGTCATCGCCAACTATATAGGACAGCGTAATTCTCAGGGAGTCCGTGCTGCCGTATCGGCGGCGGCGATGCTGGCTCTGCTCAGCGGTCTGATTATGGTGACTACCACCCTGGCTGTGGCGCGTCCTATACTTGAGATGCTGTCGACTCCCGAGGAAGTGCTTGACCAGGCTGTGGGCTATCTGCGCATCTTTGCCGTGGGTATGCCGTTCATGATTATCTATAACTTCGCGTCGGCGGTACTCCGGAGTGTCGGCGACACCAAACGTCCGTTTTACAGTCTTGTCACAGCCGGCATAGTCAATCTTCTGCTCAATCTGGTATTCGTCATCGGATTCGGCATGGGCGTGCACGGTGTCGCATGGGCAACGGTGGTGTCGAATGTGGTCAATGCGACGATAGTGACCGTGCTGCTTGTCCGCGAGAAAGGCGACGTGCATCTTGACATCCGTCATCTGAGACCCAACTGGATGCAGATGCGTAAGATTGCAGCCATCGGCATCCCGGCCGGTATACAGAGCACAGTGTTCTCGATATCTAACGTATTCATTCTGTCATCGATCAACAGTTTCGGAGCCACGGCTGCCGCGGGTTCTGCCGCGGCTATCAACTACGAGATGTACTGCTACTTTGTAATCAATGCATTCGGCCAGACATGCGTGGCATTCACGAGTCAGAATTTCGGAGCAGGGCAGTACGACCGTTGCCGCAAAGTGTTCCGTCTGAGCCTGCTCTACAGCATAGTGGTGTCCGTTGTGCTCAATCTGCTCATCACGTGGCAGCGTACGACATTCCTGTATCCCTTCACCGATGACCCTTCGGTGCTTGTCTTTGCCGGCGAGCGCGTGGCCACGGTACTGCTGTTCCAGTGGATAGCGTGCTACTACGAGATGGCCGGTTCGTCGATGCGCGGTCTGGGCTACTCAATGACTCCTGCTCTTATCACCATCTTCGGCACCTGTGTGCTGCGTCTGCTGTGGGTGGGCATGTTCCCGCATGACGGCTCGTTCGTCGAGTTGCTCGCTGTCTATCCGGTGTCGTGGCTGCTGACTGATATCATCATCTTCGGAGCGTACATGTTCATACGCAAGCGGCTCCGCAGGAAGTACGGGATGAAGCCGGCGCTTACATGAAAAATAACGCATCATATTTCCTTTACAATTATCTTAAATCAATACCAGAAAATGATCAGATTCATTACCTTTATTTTCACCCTTGTGGTGCTTGTGCCGATGTCCCTGCCGATAAGGTCGCAGATCCGTGTGGCCTGTGTCGGAAACAGCATAACCTACGGAACCGGTTCGGATGACCCTGCCACGATGTCGTGGCCCTCGCAGATGCGGCAGATACTTGGGCCGGAGTATATAGTGGAAAACTTCGGACGTCCCGGAGCAACCCTTCTGAAACACGGTCACAATCCGTATGTCGCATCGCCTGAATTCCGCCGTGCCCTTGAGTTCAAGCCCGATATAGTGGTGGTGCACCTTGGTGTGAATGACACCGACCCGCGTGACTGGCCTGAGTACGGAGATGAATTCGTGTCGGACTATGTCGCGCTGATTGACTCGTTCCGTTCGGTCAGCCCTGATGCGCGTATACTTGTGGCACGACTGTCGCCCATTACGTCCGGTCACCGTCGTTTCCGCTCAGGCACATATGTGTGGCGAAATAAGGTGACAGAGGCTATCGAAGCCGTTGCAGAAGCTGCCGGGGCTGAACTCATCGACTTCGATGAGCCGCTGCGCGACCATCGCGGACTCATAAGTGATGCCGTCCATCCTGATGCCCGGGGCTACACCTTGCTGGCTCGCGCAGTGGCCGGAGCTGTCACCGGGCGCTATGGAGGACTGTCGATGCCGGAGATATGGCAGTCGGGCATGGTGCTCCAGCGGTACAAGCCGCTCAAAGTCAGCGGACGCGCCGATGCCGGTGCCTGTGTGGCCGTTGAAGTGGACGGGACTCGGGCCGAGGCCGTAGCCGACAATCTCGGACACTGGACGGCGACTCTGCCTCCGCTGTCGGAGGCGACAGGACTGACGATGACCGTCAGCGATGACCGTGGCGGACGGCTGGTGTTCGACGATGTGTCAGTCGGCGAGGTCTGGCTTGCCTCCGGACAGTCGAATATGGCATTCGAATTGTGTAATTCAACTACATATGGTGAGGATACGCTGAGCGTGGCCGACTGCCGGTTGCGGCTTTTCGACATGAAGCCTCGTGTGATTACAGACTGGAATGAATGGCCGGATGCCGACAAAGCAGCCGTCGATACGCTCAATTACTATCGCCCGTCGCGCTGGCGGCAGTCTTCGGCGGCTACGGCCGGTGACTTCTCGGCCGTGGCATGGCACTTCGGCCGTATGCTGCGTGACAGTCTTGATGTGCCCGTAGGAATCATCTGCAACGCCATCGGCGGCTCCGGCACCGAGGCGTGGATAGATGTCGATATGCTCGAGGAGCGTATGCCCGAAGTTCTTGTGGACTGGCGTTCGAATGACTATCTCCAGCCGTGGGTGCAGCAACGTGCACGCGAGAATACGGGCAGCGACGGCACTCACCGTCACCCCTATGAGCCTTCGTATCTGTTCGCTTCAGGCATAAGGCCTCTCGGAGCATATCCGATAGCAGGCGTGATATGGTATCAGGGCGAGTCGAACGCCCACAACGCAGAGGTGCATGAGCAGCTCTTCGAAGCGCTTGTCGACAGCTGGCGTCGCAATTGGGATGAGGCGCGGTTGCCGTTCATATTCACCCAGCTGAGTTCGCTGTCGCGTCCTTCATGGCCGTCGTTCCGCGACAGCCAGCGCCGTCTGCTCGACACCACCGGTGCTACAGGGATGGCCGTGAGCTCGGATTTCGGCGATTCGCTTGACGTGCATCCGAGGCATAAGCGCCCGGTCGGACAGCGTCTCGCCCGTTGGGCTCTGAACCGCGTGTACGGTCATGCCGGCGTGACACCGTCGGGTCCGCTTCCGGTCGAGGCGCGATGCATCGCCCCCGGGTTTTACACATCTCCGGGCCCCCGCGCCCGCGGGGGCGGGCGGTTGCGGGGTTGGGGTGTGAAAATAGGTGGGGGGGGGGGGGGGGGGGG
>CAMWZB010000002.1 GCA_947178655.1 uncultured Porphyromonadaceae bacterium | reverse complement strand
GTAGCACTACAGGTTTTGGTTCTGTCTGTCCAGGTTCGAATCCTGGTAAGACTACAGAAAAACGCCCCCGGCCAGAGTCGGAGGCGTTTTTCTTATGGGGTGTTTTTGATTTATTTCTGAGGAGCCGTGCGCTGCAGGAATATCTCGGTGGGGAAGTGGTCGGAGTATCCGCCGAGGTATGCTCCGCCGGAGAACGAGCGCTTGGGAGCACCCTGCAGAGTTCCTTCTGTAGCGAAAAGGAAGGGGAAATTCAGCACCTTGGCTGTTGAGAACTTCCAGTCGGTGTCGGCTTTGGGGTCGACAAGGTTGCCTGAGATGATGATCTGGTCGAAGAGGTTCCACGAGCCTTTGTAGGCCAGTGTGCCTGTGCCGTCGTTGAGGATATTCCACCAGGGATTGAAGAAGCCGTGTTCGGCCACACCCTTGGGACTGCGCTGTGCACCGAGTATCTTGGCGCACGACTTGTCCATGGGGTCATCGTTGAGGTCACCCATGATGATGACGCCGATGTTGGGGTCAACGCGCCAGAGCGAGTCGGCGATGTTGCGGCACAGTTCGGCCGCGGCCACGCGGTTCGGCTCCGACTGTTCCTGTCCGCCCAGACGGGATGGCCAGTGGTTGACGATGACGGCTATGCGCTGCCCGAGCAGACTGCCTACGACGCACATCTGGTCGCGGGTGCGGAACTTGATGGCCGTCAGGCGATGGTTGGTCACGTTCTCGAGCTTGAAGTAGCGGGGATTATAGAGCAGACCCACGTCCACGCCGCGGGCGTCGGGCGAGTCATGATGCACGATCTGGAGATTCCATTTCTTTATGTCGGGACGGCTCACCACGTCCTCGAGCACAGAGCGGTTCTCGATTTCCGAAACGCCGATGATGGCCGGTCCTATCGGGGTAGTGGTGGTCTTGAACTGCGAAATGGCATATGCAAGGTTGTTGACTTTCTGCCAGTACTTACGTCCGTCCCACTGGCGCTGGCCGCCGGGAGTGAACTCGAGGTCGCGTCCCTCGGGGTTGTTCGGAATCGTGTCGAAGAGGTTCTCGAAATTGTAGAAGGCAATTCCGGCTACCTGAACCTTTCGGCCGCCGTCCTTCTGAGCCTGCATCGCCGTCGGGACGAGCAGAGCCGCGCACACCAGTAGAATGCTGAGTATCGTTCGCTTCATATGTATCAGTAAAGTGTTTTTCAATCTGTCGGTATCGTGCGACTCTTCACGCGCATCGCTTACCTCCGCAAATGTAACACAAATTTTTTGATTACAGTTTAAAAATCATTATAAAAAACACAGAAGCCCCGTCGGCTGAGCGGCGAGGCTTCTGATTATGTATGAGTGTCAGTGCTTAGAGCACTACCTTGATTCCGTCGATGATGTATACGCCGGGAGCGAGACCGCTGATGGTGTTGGCTCCACGGCGGAGTTCTACAGTGGCGGCGATTCGGCCGTCGACACCGTATACTGTCAGGATGCTGTCGGAGCCGGCGGTGACGGTGAGGATACCTCCTTCAGTGGTCACGACGATGCCCGTCTCGGGGAGCGCTTCGATACCTGTGGAGAGATTGTCGCTCACCTCGAAGGGTATGCTGCCTTCGAAGTCGTTGCTCTGAGCGTAGACGGTGAAGGGCGCGAGAGTCAGAGATGCCGGTTCGCCGGTGGTCTCGTCGTAGAGTGCGTAGCCGCTGGCCGACGAGTCGACGCTGACGAGTTCGGAAGCGTCGTCGCTGAGCACGAATGTATGGCTGTCAGCTGCGATGTCGGTGTTGCTGTATACACCCGTCAGAGTCACCATCGAGCCTTCGGCGCGGACGTCCTCTTTCGTAGCCGATACGGTCGTGCCGTTCTTGGCTATGATGCGGATGGTGGCTTCGGCCTGCGAGCCTACCTTGATGAAGTAGGGACGGTTGGCTTCGATAGAGCAGTGGCGCACGAAGATGTCGTCGCCCTCACCGGCTGTGATGAGTGTGTAGAAGCCGGCCTTCTCGTCGTCTTCGGCGAAGCTGGAGCCGATGAGTTCGGTGTCGCCGAGCATCACCTTGTCGGAGGCGAAGGGACAGATGAACGGAGTCCATGCGCTGCCGGTGGCGCACTCGATGCTTACTTCCGAGCCTTCGGCTACGGTGAAGTCATAGGGAATGGCCAGGGCGTCGGCGGTGGTCATCTCAATGCCGGCAGTGTTGATGTAGCTGCGCTCGGTGCCGTTGGTGATGGTGGCGATGAAGTTGCCTTCAACACCTTCGGGAACGGCCACGTTGTCGCCAAGGATGATGACGCAGTTGGGCGAGAGGCCTGCGAATGCGTCGGGTGCGTACTCAGTGGCGGTGCGGGCGGCTACGGCGCGGCGGCCGGGAGCTGCGGCGGCCGTGGAGGCTGAGCCGGCGATGTAGATGGTCATGAGTCTGTCGCATCCGGTGAATGCCTGCGAGCCGATAGCGCGGATGCCCTGGAGGCTGAGCGCGGTGAGCGAACGGCAGCCGGCGAATGCCTGCGAGCCGATGGCGTTGACTGTAGAGGGGAATTCTACCGACGAGAGGTTTTCACAACCGTTGAATATGCCTTCGGGAAGGCCTTCGAGCGTCGAGGGAAGCACTACAGTCTTGAGAGAAGTCATTCCGGCGAATGTGTTCTCGGCGATGGTGCCGGAGAGGTCTGACAGGTCGAGTGTCTCAAGGTCGGTGAACTTCTTCACTACTTCGTCGATTGCGGTCTGTGCGATGTCGCCGCTGAGTGCTATGGTGGTCACGCCCTGAGCCTCGGATGCGTCTACGGCATCGAGTTCGGCCTGCTTGAGGGTAGCGCCTTCCACAGGGATTGCGTATACTTCAACAGTGACAGGAGCATCGGTCACTTCGATGTTGTAATAGCCTTCGGAATCGGCCTCGATGACGGTGTTTCCTACTTTAACCTTCGGCTCAATCTGCTGTTTGTCCAGATTGCCCTGGGCTTCGAGACGGAAGCGGGCGGCAGTGTTCTCGGGAACCTCGATCATCTCGGGAGCGGTCGGGTTATAGTAGCTGAACGCTCCGCAGCTGCTTTGGTCGGGCACCACTTTGAAGTTCTCCGACGAGAGCTTGATGGTGACGTCGAAGAGGTACTCTATGCTGACTTCGTGATTGCCGCTGAGGTCGGCGTGCTTGTTGGGGTTATAGTAGACAACGGGAATCGAGCCGTCGGCGTTGAGTTCGACGGGCTTTCCATTGTCGAATGCACGGAAGCTCTCACCTGCACCGAGGGTGCGGGCGCTGTATACGTTCACGGTGAGGGTTTCGAGCGAAACGTTGTCACCCAGGAATGACGCTGCTTTGTCGGTGTCGGTCTTGTCAGCCACTTTCAGACGGTCAGGATCGAAGCTGAGGGAGTAAACGGGATATTCGCTCACGATGTTGTATCCGTCACGCTTCCAGCCATTGTGCCAGGAATGCGAGGAAAGATCCTTTTCGATAGTCTGATATGCTTCCAGGTACTCAGGCTTTACGACCACGGTGATTTTTTTCGGGTCAGCTACGCTAAGACGGTTGGCTGTGTAAAAGTTGTAGTTCCCTGAATAGTCAAAGTGATGTACAGACAGTTCTCCGTCGACGACTTTGGGAGCACACGGCACGTAAAGTGTGGTCAGGGATGTGCATCCGCTGAAAATATATGCAGCAAGGCCTCCGTAGTATCGGTCATTTGAATTTAGTTCGTAATTGACCAGATCTACGGGCAGAGTCATTTCCTTGATGTGTGAGCAGCGGTAGAACGCACCGGCCGAAATAGCCACGGCATTTTCGGGGAGTATTACCTGCTCGATGACAGGGTCATTGCCGATGGCGCTTGATGACATGAACATGTTCGGCGGAATCGTGTTGGCCGCGTATTCCACGCCGTTCCAGCGGCACCAGAGGATAGTTGCCTGAGAGAGGTCGAGGACCTTGACTTTCTGGTTCACGAAGGTCTGGCGGAAGGTGTTGAAGAGATCGGAAGGATATACCTCGCCGGTGATTATCACCTTGGGGGCAATGTTCAGCGATGTCACGACATCCTTCAGCAGGCCTTTGCCGGGGCTGTATGTGACTTCCGACATGGTGTTGGGGCTGATCACCTGGATGTCAAAGTTCAGGTCCTCCATGGCAACGAACGAATATGTCACCGAAGGAGCGTTCTGTGCGACGGGCTTGTCATTGACAATCATGCTGATGCGGTCAGTATTCGTCTTGGGCGTGATTTTGAAGGTAAGTTCCTTACCGCGGGCAGCGCTCTCCACCACGCCGGAAAGGTTGGCTTTCTCAGCCAGATCTTCGGGGAAGGTGAAGTTGTAGACCGGAGTCTGATTGTTCAGTGCAGGGAGCTTGCTGATGGCGCCGTTGATCGAGCCTACGGGGTACCATGTCTTCTTGTTGAAGGACGTCACCATGGCTATGTAGTTGCCTTCGCGCACTGTGGCGGTCTTCACGCAGCACTTGACGGTGAACTTCAGATTGCCGGCGGCGGAGCTGTAGTTCGATACGGGGCTGATGAATTCCTTTATGCTGCCGTTCTTGTCGGTGAGCACCAGAGCCCAGAAGGCATTGGGATAGTCGGCGGGAGCGTTCACGGCATTGATGCGCACGGTGAATTCCTGGCCGGGGATGACATTGACCGCTTCGGTGAACAGACCTACCGATCCGCCGGCCGTAGTCATGTTCCAGAACGAAGAGTCGCCTACGGGTGACGGCTCGACGAGGTCGAAGTGGATGATGGTTCCGGATTTGATGGTGGTGTGATACTTGCCGTCGGCACCCACGGTCAGCAGAGTGCTGTTGGCATATACGTCCATGCGGTTGTCGTTGTCGGCGATATGCTCGGCAGTGAAGCTCACCTCAGTGCCTGAAGGATAGCGGCCCTGTTCGAGGTTGCAGTCAAAGCGTACGTCGGCGTTGTCCATCACGGCGAATACGAAGTCGTTGACGACGGGGAATTCCTGATTGTCCTGCTGCGGACATGTGAAGGTCACTTTGGTGTCCACGTCGGGCTGATTCCAGTATTTGTCCTGACGGTAGGCCTCGGCGGCGGCAGCGTTTATGAGGTGCACAGTGCGTGTCTTGGGAGTGCCGTGGAATACGCACCAGTTCACGAATGCGGGCTTGGGATTCTTCACCCAGATGTCTCTGAGCTCGTCTGAGCCGTTGAAGGCATTGTATTCGTAGGTGGTGACGCTTGCCGGGATGACAATCGATGTGATGCCGCACGAACGGAAGCAACCGTTCTTGAACTTGGTGAGATTGTTGGGCAGGATGACTTCTTTCAGGCACCATACGTTGCGGAATGCCTCGCGGGGAATTGCGCGGGCCTCATTATCCTGATAAGCCGTGATGTTTACGCCCGAGAGGTCAAGGCGGGTCAGTTTCATGCCGCTCTTGATGAATGCGAAGTCGCGTGCGTCGATGTTGCCGAAGAGTGTCAGGTCCTTGAGTGTGGCAGCCTGTCCGCCGTCAAGCAGAGTGGAGAGTGTGCCGGGTTCGTTGACCCAGAGGGTGCGCTTCTCGAGGACGTCCGAAGCATTCTGTACGAAGATGCTGATGGTCTGGTCCTTGGTGACGTTGCCGATGCGGTAGGCGTAGTTGGCGCCCGGAGTGAGCACATTGCCATTGGTCTTGACTGTCACAACGACGTTGGCCGGATCGTCGGGAACGACTTTGAACGAGTAGTCGAATCCGCGGATGACACGGTTTTCGCCGGTGACGGTCACGCCGCTTGTCGCGGGAAGGTTGATGGCGAAGTATTCAGGCTCGGTGCGCGTGGCCGAAATCTCGTTCACGGTATAGAGTTCGCCTGCCACGGGGAGCCATTCGGTGTCGCCGTTGGCCTTGGTGGCCATGCGCACCATGTCGCCGGCCTCGACGGTGACGCCTGCGGGGAGCACGCAGCCCGACATCTGGATGTAGCCGTTGGCGAGGGTGTTCATGCCGGCGAGGTGGAAGTTGCCTTCGCCGCTAAGGAGAGTCTTGAGAGTTCCTGCGGCGTTGTAGAGCGCCACGGCTATCTTGCCGTCGAACTGTGTGTACGACAGGTTCTTCATGTTGCCCACGCGTACGGTGAAGGTTTTTCCGGCGGCGAGGTCGGTCATGTCGCTGCCCATGCCGGGCTGTCCTTCATCGGCGGTGATATGGATGGGCGACCACACCTGTGTGGCGCCGGTGGCGGGCTTGATATTGTAGATGATAGTATTGAGGGTGCCGAAGTTATAGCTGTGGCTTGCCTGGGGGCAGAGGTTCGACGTCATGAACCATCCGTTGGCCAGACCGCCCCAGCCCCAGTTGAAGTGGAAGTAGGGATTCTGGTCGAACTGGTCCTGCTGGTAGCCGTCGCAGACGAATGCGTGTCCGGCCGAGACGTCCTGTCCGCAGTAGAGCACCGGGCGACCGGCCTGTATTTCAGTCTTGATGATGTTGTCCCATTCCTGCTGCGAGCTCACGTCGCTGCGTTTTTTGAAGGAAATTCCGGGGTCGTAGCCGAAGTAGTTGCTCATGGCCGCGGGCACGCGTACTTCGTAGGCGCTTGAGCCTGAGTAGCCGTACTGGGTCAAGATACTCTTCGATGTATGGTAGAGGAGCGTGCCCACAGCATCGGCTTCGGCCTGTGAATAGCCGTAGCGGTAGTTGTCGGTGCGCATGTTCGCCCAGTCGTACTCTACGGCGAAGTTCACGCCGTCGTAGCTGCCTGTGCCCTGAGCGGGATGGTTGTAGAATTTCATGATTTCAGCCATGGCAGTGCCCACACAGCCTACCAGCGGATTGCCGGGAATCATGCTGTTGAAGGGAGCTTCCTGACGCCATTCGGGAGTCTTGACCTGAGCCGTGATGCCGTGGTTGACGCGGAGTGAGGCAGCGCGTGCGCGTGCCATGCGGCGGGTCTTGGAGCCTCCGGCGATTTTCGATGCGGCCTCGATTTCTTTTCCGATGCCATCCATCATGTACTTGAGAGTGGGAGGCACGTCGGAGGTGACGTACGGATTCTCGAATGAGAAGCCGATGATAGGCTCGGTGTTGTCATCGGCTGAAACGATGACGAAGCCCTTTCCGTCGGTTGCATTAAATACATAGTACAGAGGCTTGGTCGAGGTGCCTCCGGTGTAGCAGAGTTCCAGCGAGGCCGGTGAGGCATCTCCTGTGCCTGCGGCGTAGAACTCTTCTGCCATTGCTCTGGCATCGCTGTCTGAGACTGTCGCTGCTTCGACAAGTCCGGGCGTGAAGACCCACAGCGGGAAAATCAGCATCTTGAAGAAATGTTTTACCATAACTCGGATTGTTAATTTTCGGTGTAGATGTTTTGATTTTATTTAGAAATTGTACGTAGTTTGCAGATTATAATTAATTATTAGAAGGAAAAGGAGAAAGAGAGACCGTAAATGTCTGTATATCTGTAAGTAATGTGTCGATTTGATGAATCATTTCGGTTGCGGCTGCAAAATTATATTGAAATTATCATACTGAGTCATCAACGTTAGTTAAAAATGATTAATTGACCATATGATTGTCCAACATGGCTATTTTTATGGCCTGAAGGCTGTTACAGCCGTCAGATAACGGCATGTAAAGCTGTGTTTGCTGACATTGTGTCAGTGTGAGTGTTGCGGCTCTGTTCATTTGCTCCGGATGTGAAAACATTTGATGGAATAGTGCCGCATGTACAGGGGAAAGCGTGGAAGGCTGTCGCGAATGCCGTCAGCAAGAAGCCGAGCGGCAGAAAGTTCGCGCGATATTGGTCGGTGAATTATTAAAATTGTTAAAAATCAACCTTGCTGCGATATTTCTTATGTTATAATTTGTATAAGTTAGAAATATTTCGGTAATTTTGAGGCATTTTTGCCTTATGGCGCAGGTGCACACAAATGAAAAACATAACCTATAATAGTATTGTATGAAACTAAGATTGTTTTTACTGTTGTTGGTGGCGGCTCTGTGGCCGTCGCTGACAGTCGCAGCCGCTACTCTCACGGGTGTGGTGGTGAACGGCGACTCCGGCAGTCCGGTCAGCGGGGCAACCGTGCTGATTGACGGCCGCAATGAACAGGCAACCACTAACTTCAACGGACAGTTCCGCATCAATGTGCCCGATGAAGCCGACTACGCCCTGACTGTGGTGTGCGACGGCTTCGACGCGACAGCCATGACTGTCCATGTGGGCCGCGGAACACTCAACACCGGCGAAATCCGCGTATTCCCTGCAGCCGGAGAGAGCCTCGTGGATGACCTTGTCGACCTTGTGTTCGACGAAGCCGCTCTTGACGGAGACGAAGGTGCCGCTCAGTCGGTGGCATCGCTCTCGGGTGCAAGCAACAATATTTTCTACAATACGGCTTCGTATAACTTCGGCCCGATGTACTACCGCTACCGCGGCATGGAGAACATGTACCAGAGCGTGTACATCAACGGTCTGCGCATGAACGACCTCGTGCGCGGTTCGTTCAGCTTCTCCACTCTGATGGGTATGACCAGCCGTGCGTTCCGCAACAAGACCACCACAGTGGGCATGGAGGCGTCGAACTACGGTTTCGGCGACATCGCCGGCAGTGTGAACTACAACACCACGACCGACCTCTACGCTCCCGGATTCAATGGCTCGGTGGCCTACACCAACTCCAACTACATGCTCCGCGCCATGGCCACCTACTCGACCGGCCTGAACAGCAACGGATGGGCATTCACCGTGAGCGCCATCGGACGATATGCCAAGGAAGGCGTCATGGAAGGTACGTTCTACAACTCCGGCGGTCTCTTCGCTTCGATCGAGAAGCAGTTCAACTCATCGAACACGCTGTCGCTCACGCTCTTCGGCGGACCGACCCAGCGCGCCACCGGCCGTCCTACCGTTCAGGAGGCCTATGACCTGGCCGGCACCAACCTCTACAACCCTGACTGGGGTTACCAGAACGGCGAGAAGCGTTCGGCACGCATCACCGAGACCTTCGACCCCACGGCCATCCTCAACTGGATATTCAAGAAAGACAACACGGTGCTGAACACTTCGGCCGGTTTCCGCTCGGTGTACTACAACCGCACGGCCCTGAACTACTTCAACGCCACCGACCCGAATCCGTCGTACTACAAGTATCTGCCGTCGTACTTCATCAGCCGCGACGACCCCGAGGCTGCCGAAATCTATACCGACCTCTGGGAGAATGACGAGGCATTCCGCCAGATCAAGTGGGACGACCTCTATCAGGTGAACTACACCAACAACGCCATCAACGAGACTCTCCCCGAATCGCAGAAGCTCGGTTCGTCATACATCATGGAGAACCGCATCAACCACCAGCTGGTTGGTATGTTCAGCTCATACGTCAACACTCGTCTGAACAACTTCATGTCGCTCCAGGGCGGTGTATCGTTCAACTACACCAAGAGCTCAAACTACAAGACCATCCGCGACCTGATGGGCGGCGAGTTCTGGCTCGATATCGACCCCTTCAGCAACCGCGAGGTGGCCGTTCGTCCTGACAACATCCAGAATGACCTCGACAACCCCAACCGCCGCGTGCAGAAGGGCGACCGCTTCGGTTACGACTACGACATCCACGCTCTCCGCGCCGAGGCATGGCTGCAGAACGTCATCAACCTTCCCAAGTGGGACATCAACTACGCCTTCCAGCTCAGCCACACCCAGTACCAGCGCGACGGCAAGATGCGCAATGGCCGCGCTCCGGAGAATTCGCTCGGCAAGAGCCAGCGACTGTCGTTCGACAACGTAGCACTCAAGGTCGGCGCCACATACAAAATCAATGGCCGCAATCAGGTGGCTGTCCGCGCCGACTACGGCACGCGCGCCCCGCTCTTCGATCAGGTGTTCATCGCGCCCCGTATCAAGAACGACGTAGTGGACAACATCGAGAACGAACGCGACTTCTCGGCCGACCTTACATATATGTGGAACTATCGCCGCTTCCGCGGCAGCGTCTCGGGTTTCTTCACACAGACCGAGAACGCAATCGAGCGCAACGGCTTCTACGATGACGAATTCCGCACATACACCAACTACATCCTTACAGGCGTGAAGCGCCAGTACAAAGGCGTAGAACTCGGCATGGCCTACAAGATCACTCCTTCGATTACGGCCACATTCGCCGGCATGTACTCGCGCTTCCAGTACAAGAACAATCCTGAGGGCACACGCTCGTTCGAGAACGGCATGTACGCCGACACCACCCAGACCGTCTATCTGAAGAACTTCTACCTCGGCTCGACTCCCCAGTACTGCGCCAACATAGGCGTGGACTATGCCGCTCCCAAAAACTGGTTCTTCAACGTGAACTTCACCTGGCAGGGCGACGCATACGTCAACCTCGCTCCCCGCTACCATGAAGCACTCCCGAACCTGTGGCAGGACTACGGCTCGTCGGAAGAAGAACTTCAGGCAAAAATCAACGAGCTCTCGACTCAGGACAAGATCCGCAATGCCTACTCGCTCAATGCATCGATAGGCAAGCTCATCTACATCAACCGCAAGGTGAGCCTGAACATCAACCTCAACCTGAACAACATCACCAACAACCGCAACGTCGTGACCTATGCCTACCAGCAGGGCCGCATGCGCACTTCCGGTACCAACGCCTACGACCGCAACGCATTCCCCACGCGCTTCAGCTACGCACAGGGCTTCCGGGCATATCTGAACATAGGCGTACGATTCTAATCTCTAAATGCACTACATCATGAAATATAGAATATCATATATCACAGCGGCCCTTTTCGCCTGCTCGGCAGCGCTGACAAGCTGCGACGATGACTTCGCCAGGCCGCCGATGATCATGCCCGAGGTGAGCGACCTTGAGGCGAATATGTCCATCGAGGACCTCAAGACACAGTACTGGGACGCACGAGAGACTGTCGAAGGCAAGACCATAGGCTTCACCGAGTCGAACGACAGCATCATCCTCACCGGACGCGTGGTGTCGTCAGACGAGGCCGGCAACGTATACCGCACATTCGTCATTCAGTCGTTCGACGAGAACGGCGAGCAGTATGCCGTCCAGCTCTCTGTGACCAGCTCCAATCTCTACAAGCTCTTCGGATTCGGACAGGAAGTGGCTGTGAATGTCACCGGACTCGACGCCGGATGCTATTTCAGCAGCGACCGGTCATCCAATTATTTCCTTCTCGGAACAGTCGGCGACCGAGGCGTGTCGTACATGGACGAGGCCGCTTTCCTGGCCCGTACAGTCCGAAACCACGCCCAGCTGCCGCAGCCTGAGCTCGTCAAGGCCACTCCCACGACTCTTGGCGAACTGCAGAAGGTGAAATCACCTCAGGCTAACCTCATCAAGTGGCAGAGCCGCTATATCGAAATCTCCGACGTGCGCTGGGAAGCCGCAGGCTATCCCTATGCAGGTGGCGAGACCACATCGCGCTACCTCATCGACGACGACGGCAACCGTCTGACCGTGCGCAACAGCAACCGCGCCACGTTCAAGAACGAAATCCTGCCTTACGGCAAAGGTACGGTCAAGGGTATCCTCAGCTACTACCGCGATGACTGGCAGCTGACCATCAACGACACCGAAGCCGTCACCGGATTCGACAATGTCAATCCCGAGGCTCCGCTGGCAGGCGACGGTACCGTCGAAAGCCCCTATACAGTAGCCAAGGCCGTACAAGTTGCTTTCGGGCTTAAGAATAACGAGAACGTCAATGTATGCGTGGAAGGCACGGTCTACAATACTCCGACCATCGAGACTCAGTACGGCAATGCCTACTACGTCATCGCCGACGAGACCAACTCGGCCTTCCTCTACATCTACCGCGGCTACTACCTTGACGGTGGCAAGTTCACCTCGACCGACGCCCTGAAGAAAGGTGACAAAGTCGTAATCAAAGGCGACCTCATGTGCTATCAGGGGGCTCCCCAGATCGGTCAGGGCAGCAGCATCCTGAACCTTAACGGCACGACATCAGGCGGCTCGACCGAGCAGCCCGGCACGGACATCGACCCCGCAGGCTCGGGCACAGAGGCTGACCCGTACAACGTAGCGGCAGCCCTTGCCGCAGCCAAGGCTCTTGACGAAAACGGTTCTGTAGAGAATGTGTTCACCTCAGGTGTCATCAAATCTATCACCGATGTCAGTCCGTCATTCGGCAACGCCACTTATGTCATCACTGACGAAGGAGGCAATGCAACTCTGCAGGTATACCGCGGCTACCACCTCAATGGCGACAAATTCACTTCCGAGGACCAGCTCACAGTAGGAGCCAAGGTCGTTGTCAAAGGTACGCTCGTCAATTTCAAGGGCAATACTCCCCAGTACACCACAGGCAGCCGGCTGGTGAGCATCACCGCAGCCAATGAATAATAACTCTCACCCGATTCAATAATATGAAAACACTCAGATCATATATAATGGGCCTGACCGCGGTGGCAGTCCTGTCGGCGGGATTCTCCGCATGCCAGGATGACATCGACGCTCCCGCACCCATCGACCCCGTGGCAGGCATAGAAGCTAACACGACCATTCTCGACCTCAAGACCACATTCTGGAGCGATGACGACAACTATGCCAAGACCATAGAGGATGCCGACGATCCGGAGCACCGCTATATCATCCACGGACGCGTCATCTCATCGGATCAGGAGAGCAACGTATTCAAGAGTCTCGTCATCCAGGACGAGACCGCTGCGCTGGCCTTCTCCATCGATGCATACAACCTCTACCTCACGTACCGTCGCGGTCAGGAGGTGGTGCTCGATGTCACCGGCATGAGCATAGGCAAGTACTCGGGTCTGCAGCAGATAGGCCGCAAGAGCTACTATGAGGCCGGCAACACCGACCAGGTGTCGTTCATGTCGCTCGAGTACTTCCAGAAGTACGCACGACTCAATGGCATGCCCAAGCCTCTCGAACTCGACACCATCCGCATGGCGTCGTTCGCCGACATCAATACACAGACCCCTGAGGTGCTCGTCAAGTATCAGAGCCAGCTCGTATGCTTCGAGCGTGTCAAGTTCGTCGATGGCGGCAAGGCACAGCTCTCGACATATCTCAGCTCAGGCGAGAACCGTCAGATTCAGGACGTCACCGGTGCCACCCTCAACGTGCGCACTTCCGGCTACTCGACATTCTGGAATATGACTCTGCCCGAATATGAAGTTGACCTCACCGGTATCCTCAGCTACTATGCAGGCGCATGGCAGGTGGTGCTCATCGACGGTGACGGCATCAAGGAGTCGGCTCCCCGTCCCGGCTCAAAGGCCAACCCCTACACCGTAGAGAAAGCCATCGCCGACCAGAAGGCCGGTATCGGCGGCTCGGGCTGGGTGAAGGGCTACATCGTAGGTGCCGTCGCTCCCGAGTATACTACCGTAGACTCCAACGAGGCCATCGAATGGGAAGCTCCGACCACCCTCAACAACAGCCTTGTGATAGCTCCCTCGGCTGAAACGGAGAACTATGAGGAGTGTCTCGTAGTGATGCTTCCCTCAGGTTCGGCCTTCCAGATTGTGGGCAACCTCAAGACCAATCCCGCCAATCTCGGCCGTGAAATCATGGTCAATGGTACGCTCGGCTCTGTCATGGGTACCGCAGGTATCACCGACGTGACCGGCAACACCGATTCCTTCGAGATTGACGGCGTCGACCTCTCTGTCCTCGACGGCGACGGCTCAGCCGAACATCCCTACACCGTAAGCAAGGCTCTCGAACTCGCTTCGGCACTGAGTGCGTCCGAGACACTTGAGAACGTCTATGCCACCGGTGTCATCACCGCAGTGAAGGAAGTGAGCACCTCCTTCGGCAACGCCACATACACCATCAGCACCGCCGACGGCTCGGCCTCGCTCAGTGTATACCGTGGCTACTATCTCAACGGAGACAAGTTCACCTCGGCAGATCAGCTCGCAGTCGGTGCTACGGTCGTTGTCAAGGGTAATCTTGTGAACTACATGGGCAATACTCCTCAGTTCGCACAGGGCAATGTCCTCGTGTCGTACAATGGCTCGGCAGGTGGCGGAGACCAGCCCGGCACAAGCGTAGATCCTTCGGGTGAAGGCACACAGGCCAGCCCCTACAACGTCGCAGCAGCTCTTGCAGCCGCTTCGGCTCTCGATGCTTCCGGACAGTTGACCGACGTCTACACTTCAGGTATCATCAAGTCTGTCGGCGAAGTGAGCACTTCATTCGGCAATGCCACATATGTCATCACTGATGAAGGCGGCACAGCCACACTTCAGGTCTATCGCGGCAATGGCCTCAACGGCGATAAGTTTACCGCCGAAGACCAGCTCAAGGCAGGCGCCAAGGTCGTAGTCAAAGGCACGCTTGTGAACTACATGGGCAATACTCCCCAGTACACCACCGGCAGCCAGCTCGTGAGCTACGACGACTCGGATGTTCCCGAAGGTCCTGACACTCCTGACGTGCCCGACGTGCCTGTAGGCGACGGACTGGCAATCAAGGCCACCGACCTCACCGTTCCCGGCACGAGCACGATTGACGGATATACCATCGTCATTGAACAGGCCGCAGGGAAAACCGCACCCACTATCCATGCAGGGACATCGGCTGTGCGCACTTATGCCGACAATACCATCACCATCTCGTCCGAAAAGCCTATCGGCAAGATTGTGTTCACTATCGCGTCGGACAATAAGAACCGCTACACCACGCTGACTCCCAGCACAGGTGCCATGTCGCCTGCTCAGGCTATGGGTGACACTACGGCAACGTGGGTAGGCGATGCCACGAGCGTGACTCTCACTGTAGGCCATGACGCCACCCTCGGCGATGATGGCCCCACAACCCGTGGTCAGATACGATTCACCCAATTGACTGTCTATCCTGTCGAATAACAGCGACAGTCATTAGAATTGCGGCGCCTGCACTCAGTCGTGAGTGCGGGCGCCTGTTTTAGATAGGGATGACAACCGGCATTTCATTCGGCGTCTCTCTGCCGTCACATGCCTCGTGGATGAAGGCATCAGTGTCTCGGCTTGCAGAGTACGCGAGAACTGCGCTCCGGCGGCTCCGGCGACGTATGCACGGCCTTGTCATCGGCCGCTGATGCCGGGAGCGTACAGTGCAGGGGCTACAATAGACAGAGGGTGTGCCTGAATTGAATCAGACACACCCTCTGTGCTATTGCGGAGTCTTATTATTCAGCGAACTTGGCTGCGAGGAATTCGCGGTTGAGGCGGGCGATGTTGCTCAGAGGAATGTTCTTGGGGCATTCAGCCGAGCAAGCACCGGTGTTGGTGCAGTTGCCGAAACCGAGTTCGTCCATTTTGCGGACCATTGCGCGGGCACGGCGCTTGCGTTCTACCTGACCCTGGGGCAGGAGAGCGAACTGGCTGACCTTGGCCGAAACGAAGAGCATGGCAGAGCCGTTCTTGCAGGCTGCCACGCATGCGCCGCAGCCGATGCATGTAGCGGAGTCCATGGCGATGTCGGCCACTTCCTTGCTGATAGGCAGGTTGTTGGCATCCTGAGCGCCGCCGCAGTTGAACGACACGTAGCCGCCGGCCTGCTGGATTTTGTCGAATG
>CAMWZB010000001.1 GCA_947178655.1 uncultured Porphyromonadaceae bacterium | reverse complement strand
AAGCATTAATAATGAATTTGTATTCTTTATTAGAACAGACAAAAGGGGTATTTTATTGCCCTTGCGCTGTTTTTTGCAGGAGTAAGCCGGGTGTCTGTGTTAAGTAGTGTTAAGTACTTCTCAGGTCGGGGAGTTTTTTCTTATATTTGTGATGTTTTATTCCATGAAAAACTAAATGCTAAGACCCAACCGATTATTTTCGCTGCTGACCGGCTTGTTGTCTCTCGGCGGCAGCGTATCCGATACAGACAAGGACGGAGACGACAGCGAAAAGAAGCACCCCTACCGCACTACGCGTCTGTCTGATGAAGAGTGCCGTCGTCTGCAGTCTGTCGTAGAGAGAATCATGACAGAGGAGCGTCCGTATCTGAATCCTGACCTGAAGAGCCGCGAGCTCGCCGATATGGCCGGCACCACGTCGCATGCTCTGTCCTATCTCTTCAATCAGTATCTGAAGAAGAGCTGGTCCGACTATGTGAACGAGTACCGGGTAGCTGAATTCAAGGCCCTTGTCGCCGGCGACGAGGAGGTGTCGCGCTATACGCTTTCGGCTCTGTCCCAGAAGTGCGGCTTCTCATCGAGGGCATCGTTCTTCCGGCGGTTCAAGAGCATTGCCGGCATCACTCCTGCCGAATATATGAAAAACCGGTTGTCATCGGCCGAACCGGGAAATTTCATCAACACTTGATACCGCTTGAGACCGCTTTCACATTTTTTTGTGCCAAGCGGCTTTAAACCTTTTTTGGTTAAAACTGTCTAAACTCTTTAAGTATCATATAAAGAAACTCGCCTTTATCATATAATCTATGAAGAAATATATACTCATAGCAGCATTTGGCCTCGCGCTGGCCGCCTGTCAGGATGGAAGTGTGAAGGTGCATGTGGCAAACGACAGCAAGCTCGACCGCAAGGCCGGGCTTGTACTGCTTGATGCCGGTCAGCTGAAAGACCGTTTAGGCTCCGACTATCTGTATGTGACCGATGCTGACGGTGTCGAAATACCGTCGCAGCTGACTTCGGACGGACGGTTGCTCTTCGCAGCAGACATAGCGGCCGGGACGGAATCAACGTTCACTGTAGCGGCCTCCGACAGCGCGCGTGTCTACAAGTCGCTGGTCTCCGGCCGCATATATCCCGAACGGGCCGACGATGTGGCCTGGGAAAACGAACTGATCGGTTTCCGCGCCTATGGCCCGGCAACGCAGCGCAAGGGCGAGCGTGCTTACGGCTACGATATATTCTTCAAGCATCCTACTGAAGACCAGATACTTGAAGTGCTCTACGGCGCGGAGTGCGACCCTGCGGCATGGCACCGTGTGGACTCGCTGCGAGCCATCGATCCGGCTCTCGGGAATGCGTACAGGGAGTCGTTCTCATATCACGTTGACCACGGTCTGGGCATGGACTGCTATGCCGTAGGCCCGACCCTCGGTGCAGGTGTGGCTGTGCCGGTGGTGAACGATTCGCTTTCGTTCGCCTGGTGCTATGACAAGGCTGTCGTGACAGACAACGGCCCGCTCCGCTTCGAGGTGCGCCTTGACTTCGCTCCTCGGGCCATAGGCAGCGACACTGCCGTGACCGAGCACCGTATCATCACGCTCGATGCCGGTCGGCACCTCAATACCACACGGGTGTGGTACGACGGGCTGACCGCTCCCGTAACTATGGCCGCCGGCGTGCCGCTGCGCGACGACAGCCCTGTATTCACTGACGCTTCGAAGGGTATTCTGGCCTACTGCGACCCGACTCAGGGTGCTGACAATGGCCGAGCCATGCTCGGAGTGGTGATGAGCAGTGCCGCCGACAGCATCATCGAGAAGCAGGGACACATCGTGGCTCTCACTGAACTCGCTCCCGCCGATACGCTCGACTACAGCTGGGGATTCGCGTGGGACCGTGCGGACATCACCGCGCCTGAGGCATGGCATCAGTATCTGATCAATTATGCCCGAGAGCAGGCCGAGCCGCTGAGAGTCACCATCGAATGACACTGTAACTACCAAATAAAAAATTCTGACCTAAACCACCTACCTACCTACTTATACAATTTACCTTAATATCCCAACACTACAATGTATCAGCATGACAATCGCATCGTTGTGACTCTCGACGCTGGTGGTACAAACTTCGTATTCAGTGCAATGCGGGGTTGTGAATTCATCATCGACCCTATCACCTATCCATCCAATTCGCATGACCTTGACCAGTGCCTTGCCACTATGGTCAAAGGCTTCGACGAAGTCATGGCGCAGCTTCCGGAGGCTCCTGTTGCCATCAGCTTCGCCTTCCCCGGTCCGGCAGACTACAGGTCGGGCATCATCGGAGGATATCTTCCCAACTTTCCGTCGTTCCGCGACGGTGTCGCTTTGGGTCCGTTCCTGAGCGAGCACTACAAACTTCCGGTCTACATAAATAATGACGGAGACCTCTTCGCATGCGGCGAGGCCGCTGCCGGAGCTCTTCCCGAAATCAACCGCCGAGTGGCTGAAGCCGGAGGCACCCGCAAGTACGGCAACCTGCTGGGCTACACATTCGGCACAGGTCTCGGCATCGGCTCTGTCATCAATGGCAAGCCGAATCTCGGCAACAATGTGTGCATAGAGACCTACTGCCTCTACAACCGGTATATGCCGGGCATCATAGCCGAGGAGGGCTCGTCGATACGTGCCATCAAGCGCGCATATGCCGAGCTGTCGGGATGCACGGACGACCTGACTCCATATGACATCTTCCTTATAGCCGAAGGCGAGCGCGAAGGCAATCCCGAAGCTGCCCGTGAGGCATTCGCCCGTTTCGGACGTGCTACAGGCGATGCCTTTGCGGCCGCGATTACACTTACCGATTCGCTGGTAGTTGTCGGCGGCGGCCTGACAGGCGCGATGAAGTACATCAAGCCGGCACTGCTCGCTGAACTCCGTTCGACCCTCAAGACGATGACAGGAGAGGATGTGAACCGTGTGCAGCCTAAGGTGTACGACCTCGACGACGAGGCCGAGTTCGCCGAGTTCGCCACCGGGGAGCCTGTGATGATTCCGGTGTACGGCACAGACCGCATGGTGCCTTATGACCATGTGAAGCGCACGGGGCTGATAGTATCGAAGCTCGGTGCCTCGAAGGCCATCTCGATAGGCGCGTATGTGTACGCTCTGCAGAGCATCGATGCCGCAGAGGACGCCGAGGCATAAACGTATTGCCTGATAAAAGAAATAAGGCCGCTCATGCTGAAATGCAGGGCGGCCTTAATCGTGTTTTTCAATCGTTGTTGCGTGGATTGTTGTTCTGGGTGCATGTGCGCTCTTTGACGAGTTCGGGAGAGGTCTTCTCGTCATCGGCCACGTCTATCGCAACACCGGGATACTTGCGTGCACCCTTATCGGCGGTGTCTTTCTTTTTGCTGTCGTTATCCATAATCAAAAATATCTGTTCTGTATAGATAACGCAGCAGCTGTGCCGCCGGTTCACTGTCAGTGCTGGTAGAGATATCGTTTTATGGAGCGCTTAGGCGTTTTCTCGAATTCCTCGGAGAGGATGCGGAGGTCGGAGATGCGGCTGTAGCCGGGCAACTCTCTGTTGAGGGCCTCGATGTTCTGCCGCATCTGGGAGTCTATGTCGATGTTCTGTCTGGTGGCGTTCTCGATGTCGGGATAGATGAGCGCTACGAGGTGTCCGTTCTGCTCGATGACCAGTGATTCGGCCACGTACGGCATGTTGTTGAGTATCTGTTCGATTTCCTCAGGGTATATATTCTGCCCCGAAGGTCCGAGTATCATGGTCTTGTCGCGTCCGCGGATGTAGATGTATCCGTCGGCGTCGACGTTGCAGATGTCGCCCGTGTTCATCCATCCGTCGGCGTCAAATACAGCAGCGGTGGCGTCGGGATTGTTGTAGTAGCCCTGCATGACGTTGTCGCCCTTGACCCAGAGGACTCCGGCTTTCGAGGCCGGGTCGGGGGAGTCTACGCGCAGCTGCATTCTGTCTACGACTTTGCCGCATGAGCCGGGCCGCTGGATGTCCCATGGAGCATAGGCGATGAGGGGTCCGCACTCCGTCATGCCGTAGCCGACTGTGTATGGGAATCGGATGCGACGGAGGAATGTCTCGACGTCCTTGTTGAGCCCGGCGCCCCCGATGATGAGCTCGCGGAGCTGTCCGCCGAATGTCGCTTCCAGCCGTTCCTTGATTTTGTTGAGAAGATGGTCGTCGACGAACGGCACCATCATAAGGAGTTTCATCAGTGGTTTGTCAAGGAGTGGGAATACACGCGTCTTGACGATTTTCTCGATGATGAGCGGAACGGCTACGATGAGTTTTGGGCGTACTTGCGCGAATGCGTCCATGATAATCTTGGGCGACGGCGTGCGCGTGAGGAAGTTGATGTGACATCCCTTGACGAACGGGTGGAGGAGTTCGACCATCAGGCCGAACATATGAGCCAGAGGAAGCATACACACCATGCCGTCGCCGGGTTTGAGGAAGTCGAGTCCGTCGATGGTGAACTGCACGTTCGACCACATGGCACGGTAGGAGAGCATGACGCCTTTTGAGAATCCTGTGGAGCCGGAGGTATAGTTGATGACGCACAGCTCGTCAGGGTCGGGGATGCGGTAGGATATGTCGTCGGCGGTGAACCGCTCGGGATATCGTTCGCCGAATAGAAGATTGAGGTTTTCGCGAGCGTGCGTGAGCGCCTCGCTGCGGCTGAACAGGAGCGAGTAGTCGTTGATGAGTATCGCACCGAGGAGTTCGGACATGGTGTCTCGGTCGAGGTTTTCCCAGGTCGAAGAGTCGGCGAAGAAAAGTCTGGCGCCCGAGTGGTTGACCAGATGATGGATATTGTCCGGCTTGAAGTCGTGGAGTATGGGCACAGCCACGGCTCCGTATGTGACAGTAGCCAGAAATGCTATGGCCCACTGGGCGCTGTTGCGACCGCACAGGGCGATTTTGTCGCCGGGTTTTATGCCCGAATGGTCGAACAGGATGTGCATTTTGGCAATCTTGCGTGCCACGTCGCGGTACTGGAATGACTGGCCGTTGAAGTCAGTGAGCGCGAGAAGCTCCTGATTGTCTCTGAGGGTGTTCTCGATATATGATATGAGGTTGTCGCAAGTCTCCATAATTGAAACTTTTGTTTTTTATTGTAAGAGCGTATCGAGGATTTTGGCAGCCTCGGCGGCGAAAGTATCTGCTTCTGCTTCGAACCCTGAGCGCCGGATATCAGTCTCCCGGGCCCTGATTTCGAGTATCGCGCTCTCTCTGGCCATAGAGCCGGCCGGTGTGCCGGCGACAGATTGTGCGGCCTGGCGTCCGGCCAAAGCCGCGGCTGTCAGCGAGGGGCTGATTTCAGTCCGGTCGTCATGACGTGTGACCGCTGTCACGATGGCGACAGCCAGAGCGATGGCTGCGATGATAGTCAGCGGGCCTGAGAGGCGTCGAATCAGAGAAGGACGACGGCGAGCTTTGCGCACGCTTCGGCGTCGGCGAGGGCGTCGTGGTGTCGGTTGAGCGGTATCCCGAAGTACTGGCATAGTTGGTCAAGAGATTTTGAGGGACACATACCGCGCGGAATTGAGCGGCGTGCGGCGGCGAGGGTGCAAAGGAACGGTTCGGCCGGAGGGTCGATGCGGTAGACTGAGCATGCTGCACGGATACATGACGAGTCGAATGGCGCGTTGTGAGCCACCAGAGTGTATCCGTCGAGCCATGCAGCCCATTCGGTCCATACAGTGCCGAAAGACGGTGCATTCCAGGTGTCGTCATCGGTGAGCCCGTGGACTTTGGTGCAGAACCATGCGTACCAGTCAGGCTCGGGCCGTACGAGCGAATACCGTCGGTCGACGATGATTCCGTCCTCGACTTTTACGGCTCCTATGGCGCATATGCTCGATCGCTCGGCATTTGCAGTCTCTACATCTATGGCGATGAATCGGTCCATCAGTAAAACGTAAATGTGTGAATTTTGGTTCGTCAATCAGCTTTTCTCCCGGGCGCTGACGAGAACCTCTTCCATGAGCCACCGGGGAGTGGATGTGGCTCCGCATATTCCGACAGTGACAGCGTCGGCGAGCCATTCGGGACGGATGCCGTCGCCGTTGCTGATGAGGTATGTGCGTGGATTGACATCATGGCAGTGATTGAAAAGCACCCGACCGTTGCTGCTCTTGCTTCCGGCCACGAACAGCACGACGTCTTTGCCCGCTGCGAACCGGCGCAGATGCTCGACGCGATTGGCCACCTGACGGCATATCGTGTCGTGAAAGGAGAACGACACCCTGGGAGCCATGCGCCGCCGTATCTCCTCAATCATGGCATTGAATCCTTCGAGGCTCTTTGTGGTCTGTGAGTATAGCGCGACCGGACGAGAGAAGTCGACCTGGTCGAGTCCGTCGATGTCCTCGACGACTATTGCAGTGCCTTCGGTCTGTCCTACAAGTCCGTTGACTTCGGCGTGACCGAGTTTCCCGTATATCACTATCTGGGTGTCGCCGCCGGCGTCGTATGCGGCCTTGATGCGCTGCTGCAGACGAAGGACGACAGGACATGTGGCGTCGATGATGTCGATGCCGTTGCGGAGTGCGGTCTCATAGGTGGACGGCGGCTCGCCATGTGCGCGTAGGAGGACCTTGACGTGGCGGAGCGAGTCGAGTCCGTCGTGAGTGATGGTCTCAAGACCTTTGCTGCGCAGCCGCTCGACTTCGTCGGAATTGTGGACAATGTCGCCCAGACAGTACAGAGTACCGCCTCGTTCGAGTTCTTCCTCGGCCTTGTTTATGGCAGTGACCACACCGAAGCAGAAGCCTGACTGGCTGTCAATTTCGAAGGATGGCTTCACTCTGATATGATTTTGTTGAATAGGTTCAGCAGCCACGCGTCCTGTTCGTCGACGGTCATGTGCGAGTTGTCGAGGACGATGGCGTCCTCTGCCTTGCGGAGAGGGCTGTCGGCGCGTGTTGTGTCTATTTTGTCGCGGTGCACCACGTTAGCCAGTACTTCCTCGTATGATACGGCAGCGCCCTTCTCCACGAGTTCCTTGAAGCGGCGCTGAGCGCGGGTCTCCGGTGATGCGTCGACGAATATCTTCATACGGGCGTCAGGGAATACCACGGTGCCTATATCGCGGCCGTCCATGACGATGCCTCCGCCGACGCCGAAGGCTTTCTGCTTTTCGACAAGAGCGCGGCGCACCTGCGGTATGGCGGCTACGGGAGAGACGGCGTTGGACACTCGCAGACGTCGAATCTCGGTCTCGACATCGACGCCGTTGAGCATGGTGTGCTGAGGCGAGCCGTCGGACCGGACTTCGAAGTCAATGTGTATGTCGGGGAGGGCTGCCACGATGGCGTCGGTGTCAGGATTGCCGTCGGCGTCGATCATTCCGTGGTCGAGGGCATAGAGGGTGACGGCCCTGTACATGGCTCCGGAGTCGATGTAGCGGTATCCGATAGTTGTGGCGAGGCGTCGTGCCATGGTGCTCTTGCCGGATGACGAGTAGCCGTCAACGGCTATGGTGATGGGGGTAGAGTGTTCGGTCATTCTCAATAAATCAAATCGTTGAAGTTGTATGATATGTTGAACATGAGCGTCGTGGCTCCTGTATGAGGCTGGGCCAGAGCGATGCCTGCGCTGAAGTTGCTCACCTTCAGTCCACCGCCTATGGTGAAGCCGGAGATGAAGCTGCGCGAATAGGTGCTCATGTCGGTACGCGTCTTGTAGTTGTAGCCTAAGGAGATATAGTAGTTGGGGCTCGATACGAGGTCAAGTCCGAATACGAGGTGGCGGAATAGGTTCGACATGAAAGACTCCTTGGTCTCCATGCCGTTGTAGCCGGTTCCGTCACCCGGACTGACGTATGGCAGTTTCCATCTGGTGAGATTCCAGGCCGTGACAGACAGGCGCAGAGGGAGTGACCCGAGCGTCTGTGACCATCCGAGGCGTATGTCGAAGGGCAGCCGGTCATACGACTTGTCGAAGCGCTTGATCTGTCCGCCGAGATTGGCGATGACGGCCGAAAGAGACATGTCGCGTTCGTCGTCGTAATAGTTTATGCCCAGATTGGTGGCGAGGGCGAAAGCCGTGTACTCGGCATATCCGCTGTAGAGGAGCTTGATGTCGATGCCTCCGCGCAGACGGTCGGTGATGTCGTGGGAGTAAGAGGCTCCGAATGCCACGTCTTTCGGTGAGAAGTCGCCTATGTATGAGCCGTCGGGAAGGGTCTCTTTCATAGAGCCGTAGCCGAAGTACTGTATGCCGGCCGACCATGCACCGTGGTCGCCTGCGGAACGGGCATAGCGCAGACCTGCGAAATTCGAGCCGCCGATGTAGCGCATATAGTTGAATGCTACCTGATTGCTCATCTCTGCACCGAGGAGAGCCGGGTTCTGGTCGATGGTCAATATATCGTCATCAACCAGAGATATGTTGACACCGCCCAGGCCGTATATGCGGGCCGAGGAGGTGACATTGAGGAAGTTATACGCCGAATTGCTTTCCTGTGCGGACGCTGTGGCTGCGGTGTGCAGTGCGAATGCCAGGGCGATAGCGGCGGGCAGTTGTCTGTATTTCATCAGATGCGGCGTTTGCTTTTGCAAAGTTACGTACTAAAAAGTATAACGGCAAATTTTACCGCGTATTGTATTTTTTTCAGTACCTTTGCGAAGCAATCTGTTCCGTAAAAGTATAACCTTATATCTTACCTCTATGAAATCCTCCGTATTTAAGCGCTTCATCATCCCTCTGCTGGCTCTGGGCATGGCTGCCTCATGTCCGGGCAGGACTCTGCACGACCTGCAGCAGGAATTCGTTGACCTGAAGTTCGGGCTGTTCGTCCACTTCGGCATGGGAACTTATCTTGACAGCGACTGGGCCGACCCTGAAGCTCCTCTGTCGCTCTTCAATCCCGAAGGACTCGACTGCCGCCAGTGGGTGGACGCCGCACGGAGCGCCAATATGAATTTCATCTGCGCATCGGTCAAGCACCATAACGGATTCTGCCTCTGGGATTCGGAGACTACCGTATACAATGCAGCACGCAGTGCTGCCGGACGCGACGTGGTGCGCGAGCTCACGGACGCTCTCCGCGAGAAGGGCATGAAGGTGATGTTCCACTTCTCGATACTTGACCTCCATGAGAAGATTCTTCCCGGGAAGATAGAGCCGTATCACACGGACTTCATCAAGAATCAGTTGCGGGAACTGCTCACGAACTACGGCCCGGTGACTGCGCTTATGATCGACGGCTGGGACGCTCCGTGGTCGCGCATCTCATACGAGGACATATCTTTCGACGAGATATACAGATTCTGCAAGTCGATTCAGCCGGAGTGCCTTGTGATGGACCTCAACGGCGCAAAGTATCCTGCCGAGGGACTGTTCTATTCGGATATAAAGACTTATGAGCAGGGAGCCGGCCAGCGTATTGAGAAGGATAGCAGTTTCTTGCCGTCGATGGCATGCTATCCCATTCAGGACACGTGGTTCTGGAAAACGTGGTTCCCAGAAAAAGAGACAAAGAATCCGGCAGCGATGGTCAACGACAACCTCGTGCCGATGAATCAGGCGGGATGCACTTTCATCCTTAACGTCGCACCCAACCGCGACGGTCTGCTTGACGACAATGCGCTGGCGTCGCTCAAGAAAATCGGCAGTATGTGGAACGGCAAAGGAAAGTCAGTCAAGGTGGCCGAGACAGGAGCGCCGCTTACGGCGTCGAATCTCGCCAAAGGCTGCCATGCCACCGGCTCGTGGAGCTACGACATGTACATACATGACCTTGTGACTGACGATGACTTCGACTCGCCGTGGATAAGCAACAAGGAAGTGAGCCGTCCGTGGCTCGCGGTAGAGCTTGGACGCACACAGCCTGTCAATGCGGTCGTCATTACCGGGGTGAAGGACAAGCGACTGTACCGCTACAGCATCGAGTGTCGCGTGAACGGCAGCTGGGAAGTGGTATTCGACGGCGTCGCGCCGACCGACCGCCGGGTGAAAGTGCATCGCTTCAATCGCCGATATGCAGATGCCGTCAGGCTGAACATCAAAGAGGCTGATACTGAAATCGGAATCGCCGAGTTCGGAGTGTATAATGAGATTCTTTAAGAGGCTGTGTCGTAATGACACAGCCTCCGGGTCCTTCTGACTGTAAATCGCGTTTATTCTCCGGCCATATAGTGGTGGTAGCCGTTGAGCTTTTTCCACGCACCGCGGGTGAAGTCCGGGACTTCGACGGGTGCCGAACCGTTCTCAATGGATAGTCGCGAGAGTTCGCCTATGGCTGACCACTCGGCGGCGTCATATACGTCCTGGTCAAGAGGAAGACCGTTGAGGAGGCAGTAAATCAGTCGGTAGTCCATGATGAAGTCCATGCCCCCGTGTCCGCCCACTTCGCGTGCTTTCTCTTCGAGTTCGACCTGTATGGGATGACGGTAAGCGCGCATGAGGGCTATGCGGAGCGAGTCAGACACGAAATCGTGTCCGCTGAGGTCTTCGTGGTCGGGAACGCCCTCAAGAGTGGACGCATCGGCGAACGCATAGCCTTCAGAAGGATATTTGTTGGCGAAGCCTTTGGTGCCGGTCAGCTGGTACATGCGCGAGTAAGGACGCGGATTCATCACGTCGTGCTGTATGAGTATCGTCTGTCCGCGCTCGGTGCTGATCATGGTCATCGTGTGGTCGCCATTGGCGAATGCCGAGGCTTCGGCTTCGGAGGCACCATTGCGGCGCATGAGCTCCGGACCTGTGACGGCGCGTGTGTCCATTGATACGAGAGTGTTCATCTTGTTTCCACGGTGGAGGTCGACGAGCTGAGCCGCCGGACCCATGCCGTGGGTGGCATAGACATCGCCTCGGTTGGCGGCGTTGAAGTCAAGCCGCCAGTTGCCTTCATATGCGTTCCAGAACTGGTCGAGATTGTGGATGTATGATCCTTCGACATGGAGAATATCGCCGAACAGACCTTTCTGCGCCATGTTGAGAGTGGTCAGCTCGAAGAAATCGTAGACGCAGTTCTCAAGCATCATGCAGTGTCGGCGTGTCTTCTCGGCAGTGTTGACGAGCTGCCAGCATTCGTCGAGCGTCTGGGCGGCCGGCACTTCGAGCGCCACATCCTTGCCGTGCTCCATAGCGTAGACAGCCATGGGAACGTGGGTCTTCCAGTCTGTGCAGATGTATACCAGGTCTATGTCGGGACGTTCGCAGAGTTCCTTCCAGCCATCCTCTCCTGAGTAAGCCTCGGCGCGTGGTTTGCCGTGGCGCTCGAGTATCTGCTGGGATTTTTCCACTCGGTCGGCATGCTTGTCGCAGAGGGCTTTGACGGATGTGCGGTCGATGAAGCAGAAGCGGTCGACTGCCGACGGGCCGCGCATGCCGAGGCCGATGAAACCTATGCGGACGCTGTCCATGGGGTCGTGCCGGAGCGCAATGACGTCGGTCTGTCCCGGCTCACGCTCGGGGACTTCGGGTTGGATTGATTTGTGCACTGATGAGGTGCACGAAACTGTCGCTACTGCGGCCAGAAGAACTGTCGCCACCTGGTTGAAAAGTTTTTTCATGGTGATGTCGTTTCGTAAATGTGTGTATTTTAAGTTGTTTTATTTTTCGCCTCTGAGCTCAGGCCCTTTGGCATATTCTTCGAGTGATTTGCGGTACTGGTTATCGCTGATTGCCCGGAATGCTTCCACCGATATGTAGCGCTCGCCGCTGCCGCGAGAGATGGGGAATACTTCTTCCATCAGGTACGAGGCTTCGAGTCCGAGCGGGCTGTATGCGCCTTCGACTGCGGTCGGCCCTACTTCATCAGGAACTTCAGATAGAGTCACGCCCACCACATGCGAGCACGGCGGATAGCCTACATTCGACCACATTATCATCTTCGACGGGTCCTCGCCCGGCTTGAGCCCTTCGATGACTATTGATGCCGTGGAAGAGCGTCGCGGAATGAAGTCCTGGTCAACCACCCACTGTTCGCTGCTCTCGCAGGCGTCGAATCCGGTGCGTGCATTGTAGAGCGAACGGCTCAGTCCTTCCGTGAGCGAGGCCGGGGTGATGGAGCCTGTGGCAATCTGCGAGCGCAGAAGGTGCTCGACATTTTCGTGTCTGATGTAACCTTTGCCTGCGTCGGGTGTTCCGCTATAGGCGTAGTTGGTGCGTATGAGCACACCGCCCGGTGCGTCAGCAAGATTGTAGCGGACATACTTGTAGTCGTCTGTCTCGAAGTATGCGCCTGCTCCTGACGCATCGATGACGCCGAAGCATGTTCGCACGCCCATAGGCTTGGGCAGAGTGTCGAGAAGAGCTGCGAAATCGTCGACGGTGCGGCATGAGGCCAGGGCTCGTGCCATCACCACGCCCTCGCGGTCTATGTTGTCAGGCGCGTTTTCGGGCAGATTGTATGCCACGGTGTTCATGATGGCGAATCCTGCGTCGTTCATGCCCGTCCATGCTTCGTCAAGGGCAGACTCGGGAGCTCCGTTGAAGAGAGCCACGTAGCCTATTCCGCCCGGACGGTCGACCCGGCTTATGAAGTTGTTGGATGCCGACGTGTCGCGGTGTTTCCACAGGAGTGGGCGGCCGTCAACAGTGGCGCCTCCCGAGACGATGGCCGATGTACATGCGAGAGCCGGGGCGATGGAGCTGACGAAGGCGGCAGCAAGAAGTGTGAGGAGTTTCATGATTTCTGATGCTTGAAGAAGAGACAGGCGTCGCCGTAGCTGAGGAAGCGGTAGCCGGTGTCGACGGCATGGTCATAAATGTTTCGCCATGAGTCGCCGAGGAATGCCGAGACCAGAAGCAGAAGTGTGGACTGTGGCTGATGGAAGTTGGTGATCATGGCGTCGGCGATGCGGTAGGTGTAGCCCGGGGCTATGATGATGCGTGTACGCGCCACAAGAGTCGAGTCTCCGTCGCGGTCGAGCGAGGCAGTGATGGTCCGGAGTGCCGTCACCGTGTCGGGCCGGGCAGTCTGAGTTTCGTAGGGAGTCCACTGAGGGAGCTCTCCGGTCCACATTCCGGCCTCCATCAGGCAGCCGATGTGATAGAGGCTTTCGAGAGTGCGCACTGATGTGGTGCCCACAGCCACGACGGGTCGTCCGGCGGCTATGGCATCGGCGAGGTCGGCTATGAACTGCCGGTCGACGGCTATGAACTCGCTGTGCATGTCGTGGTCGCCTATGCGGTCAGCCTTGACCGGCCGGAATGTGCCGGCCCCTACGTGCAATGTGACTTCACGACGCTCGATGCCTGCCTCGTCGAGGCGGCGCAGAAGGGCGTCGGTGAAGTGGAGGCCGGCGGTAGGCGCGGCTACCGAGCCGTCGATATGGCTGTACACAGTCTGATAGTCGGTGCTGTCAGAGGCTTCTGACTTGCGGTTGAGATATGGCGGAATCGGTATCTCGCCTACGGCGCTGATGATGTCGGAGAAGCTGAGCGCGGGGTTGTCCCACTCGAATGCTATTGTCTGCGACTTGTCAGCGGCAGGAGGCACCGGCAGGCGCTCGGCTCTGAGGACCGTTGTCCCTACGGGTGTGTCTATTCTCATTTCAAGCGCACCCTCTTTCCACTTCTTGGAGTTGCCCACAAGACACTGCCACCGGCATTGGCTGCGGGCTGCAAAGGCCTGCTCGTAGTCGGAGGGCGTGTGCGGCTCGAGACAGAAAATCTCGATGGCGGCTCCTGTGGCTTTGGTGAACCGCAGACGGGCGTTGATGACGCGGGTATTGTTGTACACGAGCATCGCGCCGGGTGGGAGCATCGACGGAAGTTCGCTGAATATATGGTCGGACACGACTCCGTCGCGGTATAGGAGGAGGCGGCAAGCGTCGCGTTCGCTCAGCGGATGGCGTGCTATGCGCTCGTCGGGGAGAGGGTAGTTGTAGTCGTCTATTTTGAGATTGCGGGGATCAGTCATCGGTTGAGTTCTTTTTTAGAATATCTTCAATGCATCGGCAGCCGATATGTATGCTTCGTCGGCAACTTCGGGGCTGTCAGCCATGACGAGGTGCTGGGCCGCGGCTTTGGCGGCGAGGACTTCGCCTATGCTCGTCTTGCTTCGGAGACGCTCGAGGTAAGCCATAATCACGGGGAGTGACAGAGTCTCGATATTGCGTCCGTCGAAGGGCATCTCGAGCCATATTATCTTGTGAGCCCTGACATCAAGGACACCGAATGCGAGACCTTTGGTGAGGTTTTCGCGTGCGATTCTTATCATGTGCGATACTGTGGACGGGTCATATGCCACACCGGTTCTGTCGCTGACCGTCATAGGGTAGCGCGAGTCCATCCATCCCACCGCCACCGATGGATCGATGCTGCCGTCAGAGTAGGCGTTCGATGTGAATACGGCGTAGACCACTCCTTCGCGAAGGAGCTGGTCTATGTCGATGTTGATATACTCGGCAGTGCCTACCTTGTCGGGAATCTGCCGGATGTCGCCGCTGTGGCACACGCCGGGTCCTGACAGGTCGAAGTAGGCGCAGACGTAACTGCTGCCGTCCTCTTTCAGAAGCGCGCAACTGATATCCATGTCCATCGGCTGGGCCGGAAGTCCCTTGCCCCAGTGGAGGAAGATACGCACGTGGTCGCCTTCGACATCGAATGACTGCCCTGGCAGCGCGTAGGATGCGTCCTGCACAGTGGCCGAGCGGTCGCCGACGGGCACCGGTATGCTGTATAGCTCAGGCGCGATATAGATGGAGGCACCTTCTGTGTGAGGTTCTGCGGCGAAGCGTGCAGATATGGCTCCGAGGTATATTTCAGCCACGCGGCGGGCCATGTCGCGACGCTGCTCTTCAGTATAGGTATTAAGGAGCGGATTGACCGGGATGCCGATCACGCGGTTGCGCACGGTGATGATGCGGGTCGGGCCGGCCGGCATGAAGTATGATGCCGCGTTGTTGCTCAGCGAGAGCAGGAGATTCAGCGGCACCCTGTCGGCTACCTTTGCAAATGCTTCAGTGACCTTTTCTGCGTCCAGGTGCAGCATGGCTGCGAACAGTCCGCGCGAGAATGCGCCCGGCCGCTGTGCGAGCACGCGCAGCAGACGGTCGGGTGTGGATATGAGGCTGTACAGCTCACCTGCCCAGGTGACGTAGTCGTGACGGTAGAAGAGGTCGAGGACTTCGGTCAGTTTCGAAAGCCTCATGCGGCGTGCGTAGTCATTGAGCCGTAAGGCGCGGATGAGGCGCACCCACATGCCGCGGCGCGGGTTCATGCTCTCGCACATCTCAGCCGGAGTGAGGTTCATGCGGTCGAGCCATCCGGCGAAGATGCGGCACTGAGTGCGGCTGAAGCGGAAGTGCAGGCTCTTGCACCGGAGCTCGGCTTCGGACCGGTCGTCGAAGTACAGATCACGAATCCTGCGGTAGCGCGATTTGGGACTATCTACAGTCAGGCTTGATGTGACTGAATACCACGCATAACGCAGAATATCGGCAGGTGTGCGGTAGAACGGCTCCATCTCGGAGAGTAGTCCGCGCTTGTCGAGAACGGCGGTGAGCACGCACACGGTTTCGCGGACGGGTATGTCGATTCCTGCCGGAATCGACAGCGATTCTGCCATATTGCCGACTGCCTCTGTCATGGTCGCATCAAGAGGTGTGGCCGACGACAGAAGTTCAGCGAAGCGCTTCTCCATGTCAGCGTGGCTCATAAGCGTGAGCTGACGTATGCGTGAGCCCTGGTCGGTGCGGATGTCGGACGACAGGACGAAAGGCTTGCCGCAGAACGGGCAGCCGTTGTAGCGCGACAGGTCGAAAGTTCCGTCAGGAATGAAGTGGCCACACTCCAGGACGTGCCCTTCAGGACGCAGTCCGTCGGGCAGAAGGTTGGTGAACAGAGTGGCTAAGTGGTCGGCTACGGACTCTCCTGTCGGAGTGAGCCAGCCTTTGACCAGCGGAGCCCAGTTGTCGCCTATCTTGTATATGTCCTTGAGGATGTCAGCCATCTGAGCTATATCGACGGCAGGAAGGTTGGCCACGGCCATCATGGCATCAGGACTGAGCGACAGTCCGCACTGACGGAGTACGACGTTCAGAGCCATGGCTTCAGGCGACGGTTCGGAGCATCCGGCGGTCGAAGGCTTGGCTATGTACAGACCGCCGAGAGGAAGAGCTGCTTTGAACAGGTTGATATCCATTGTGGTAGGTATATGAAAAAAGGGCAATTGGACGGCTGCGATTTTCCCATATGAAATTAGAAGTAGGCCGTCCTTGGCCCTAATATTGCAAAGTTACAGACAATAATCCGATTGTGCAAATATTTTTTATATGGTCTGATTACCGGTTGTGAAAGCCGGAGTATTGACAGTTTTCGAAATCTACTATTCATAACGCACTGTCGTTCTGTTGCTTCAGCGGATTGCGGTTTACTTCTTGCGGCGCTTCCCGGTCGAGCGGGAAAGCGCGGCTGTGAGGCGCATGGAGATATAGCGCCGCATGACCGGGGTGTTCAGTGCAGGATTGGCGATGAAAGCTTCGTGGACTTTATCGACGGCGGTGCGGAAGTCGGCGCGACCGAAGGCGGCTGACGCCTCTTTGAGCAGCCGGTCGGCACCGGCGCGCCGCAGGGCTTCTTCCTGCTCGCGTCGATCGTTGAAGGTGCGGCTGAAGCGGATGACTTCGGGGTTGACGAATACGTCGTGGGCGCCGATGTGAGTGTGCAGGCGGATGCCGTCGAGCGTGCGGCAGCGGCTCAGAGCCACGTAGACCTGTCCTCCGGCAAAGGCTCCTCCGCCGAGGTCTATGTCGACGCAGTCGAATGTCAGTCCCTGGCTCTTGTGTATGGTGAGGGCCCAGGCGGTGCGGACGGGGTACTGTGTGAATGTGCCCTTGACGTGGGTGGCCACAGTCTTGTTCTTGCTGTCGTACTCGTATGACACGTTTTCCCACATGACCGGATCGACGTCGAGTTCTGTGCCGTTCTCAAGCTGCACGGTGAGGGTATCTGCCGTGGCGGTGATGACGCGTCCGAGGGTGCCGTTGACGAAGCGGCGCTCCGGGTCGTTGCGGAGAAAAATGACCTGTGCGCCTGTCTTGAGTATGAGTTCGAGGTCGGTAGGGTAGGCAGATTCGGGAAATTCGCCTGTCACCTCGCCGCGGTATGTGACGGGCTTGGCCTCGATTTGCTCGAGCATGGTGGCGTTGATGCGGCGGACGGTGTCGCGTCTTGCTGCCAGTGTCATGACCATGTGCGAAGTGTCGCCGTCGGTCGTGTCGCCGTCGGTCAATCGGCTGTTGATGGCCAGGATGTCGGAGTGCGATGGAGTGCCGTCGCGAAAACGGTCGAGTATCTCGACAAAGGATGTCTCGTTCTGGCGGTATACTTTGCGGAGCTCGATTGATGATAGTCCGAAGTCGGCGAATACGCAGGCATTGAAGAAGAACGGATGGCGGTATCTGTGCTGGAGGATGTTGCGGTCTTCGGTCGTGACCACAGGCTCGAGCTGGAATACATCGCCGACCAGGAGCAGCTGCTTGCCTCCGAATGGCTTGCGGCGGTCACCGCCGAATGTGCGCAGGATGCGGTCGACCAGATCGATGACGTCGGCACGGACCATTGAGATTTCGTCAATGATGATAAGCTCGACCTCTCGGAAGAGCTTGATCTGTCGTCCGGTGATGTTCAGACGGTCGCGCAGGCGCTTGGGTTGGAACTCCGGGTCGTCAGGCAGGACCGGCCGTAGGGGAAGGTGGAAGAATGAGTGGAGGGTCTGTCCGCCGACGTTTACGGCGGCGACGCCCGTAGGGGCAAGGACGGCGTGCTTCTTGTGCGTATGCGATATGATGTAGCGCAGAAACGTCGACTTTCCCGTGCCGGCTTTGCCGGTCAGGAAAATCGACGCGTTGGTTTCTTCTACAAGGCGCAGGAGAACCCTGAATTCAGGATTCTCCATGTCGATGCCACTCTCCGGCGTATCGGCTGCGCGACGTGGCGATACGGTCATCAGTCGTCGGAGGCGGAGAGGAACTTCATGAGTTCTATGCCGGTTCGTTCGTTCCGCTCGCGCGGATAGCGTACGTCGGCATAAACCTGAGCGAGCGTCTCCTTGTTGTTCTCGGCGATGTATTTTGCAGAGTCTTCGAGGCTCTCTTTCTCGGCATAGTAGCTGTCGATGTCGGCAAGAGTCGGTTCGTGGTATACCTCGTGGCTGACGATGGCATCAAGAGGAAGCCGGTCAGAAGGTTTGCCTACAGCCGACGGCCATCCGAGGGCTATGCCGAAGAGTGGTATGACGCCTTTGGGCAGCTTCAGGGCTTCGGAGAATCCGGTCATGTCGTAGGCAGCCGAGCCGAGGTAGCAGCAACCGAGGCCGTTCATTTCGGCGGCGGTGATGAACTGCTGGGCGAATATCGATGCGTCTTCGATGGCCGACATGCGTCCTCCGGGGTTGTTGAGACCTGACTGTGCCTTGCGAGCCTTGCACCATAGGTCGAAACGGTGGACGTCTGCGCAGACAGTGAGCATCACGTCGCAGTTGCGTGCCGCAGGCTGGTCCAGATGCAGATGGGCGAGGTGTGCCTTGCGTTCGGGGTCACGGGTGACTACTACGGAGTAGAGCTGCATATTGCCCGTCGAAGGGGCGTGCGAAGCTGCATCCAGGAGCTGGTCGAGAAGCTCTTCTGATACGTGCCTGTCGGGGTCGAAGTCACGTACGGATGCGCGGTTGTTGAAGTACTCGAGATTATTCATTGTTCTGTTCGGAAAGAGGTATTCGTTTTAGTGTCATGACTTCCTTTCCCTTTGAGTTGATGAAAAGGACAGTGTCGTCATTTTTGCCGGCTATGGCCGTGCGGGTTGTCTCAAGAGCCACGAGCATTGCGCTTTCCCGGTCGGCTTTGGGACAGGCCATGCGAGTGAGTCCCATATTAGAGAAGTCGATGGCATTGGATGTCTGAGGGTCGATGTAGATGTCGCCGTTGAAGAAGTTGCATCCGGTGTTGCCGTGTATCTTCAGCTCGGGGATGTCGATGAATATCGTGACTTCATCGTCGTTGATTTTCTTGCCGTCGATTGAGGTCACCAGCCAGTTGCCGTTGAGGAATTCCATATTGTGCCGACGGAGTGTCATCATGATATTGCCTGTATTGTTTTTGAAGTAAAGATATGTATCAGCCCCTATCTGACGGCAGTCGACGGCGGTGGCGGTATTATCGTTAAGCATGGACGCAATCAGAGCGCTGTACTCGACGTCGGGGCAGTACTTCATGGTCGACAGAACGTGAGAGAATGCCAGCGTGCCGTCACTGCGGAGCGCATAGTCGCCGTTGATGATGTTGCATCCGTCGGAGGCGTAGAACCGTCCTTTGTCATCGAAGTTCACGTACGGAGTGTCGTCTTCCGCCTCGATGGAGACTTTTCCTACCGACATGATGGTCCACTGTCCACCGCAGAGCTGTTCGGCGGTGGGCTTGACGTTGAGTTCGGACGCGCGCGACCGTTCATCGTCATTGCCTTTGTTCTTGTGTTTTCGATTCTTCTTGTCTTTCTTGCCCGGTTTTACAGCGGTGGTGTTGATTGTACCCGAAGAATTGTCAGACGTGGTAGACCCTTTGAAGATAGAGCATGAACCGAGCATAAGCGCTCCGGCCAGCATTGCTGATATTATCAATCGTGTTTTCATACGTTGGCTTGTAGTATTAATACAATTGTACAACGCCGGGCCATGCGAAAAGTTGCGGACTGCCGGCGGAGGAAACGACTTCAAAATTAGCAAAAATCGGCCGAAGCGCAGTAGATAAAATTAACAAAAAGTGTTAAGGTTTCATTCTTCGTTGTCGAATGCCTGACGGAGACGTGACATCTCTGTGGCTGTCACGGGGATGACTGAGCCGTGGCGCGGGTGGAAGTCCATGGTCACTTCATGGCCAAGGGGTTCGAAACGGACAAGGTCGGAGGTCCGGCAGAATTCATAGCGGCCGTGCATATAGACATCGTACATGAGGACGTAGTCATCCGAGTCGATGAGTCGGAATATGCCTGAGCCTTCGACGGGGTCTGTGGTGAGTTGTTTGTACTCCTGGTCTTCGGCCCATCTGCCGGAGGTGAGCGATGTTGTGGTGGCTTCACGGATGCCGTTCCCATTGCCTTCGGTCTTGTAGAACAGGTGGTAGATTCCGTCCTTGAAGATGATGTCGCCGTCGATGCACGACAGGCCGCTCTCAGGGATGAAGAGCGGCACCGGCTCGCCTTCGATGTCTGTGAAGTCAGGGTTGGCATAAGCACGATATATGATGTCGGGACCGTCGCCGTGCTTCATGGACCAGTAGACGAGATACTTCCCGGCTTCGGCGTCGAAGATGACCTGAGGCGCCCATACGCGCTTAAGGTCCTCTTGTCCGTCGTATTTTTCCTGAATGTTGACCACACTCGATGTCCAGTTGACAAGGTCATCCGACTTCAGAAGCACCATCGCACGGTTTGAGTCCCATCCTTTGGACGAAGTCATGTCGGTGACGACCATGTAGAATGTCGAGTCGCCCTGACAGCGGAGGATGAAGGGGTCGCGCACGCCTCCTGTCTGGCTGATGGCGGCGGAGGATATGACAGGCCGGTTGCCGTTGAGCGCTTTGAAATTGAGCGAAGTGTCAGCAAGGGCGTAGCATACTTGTTCCTGAATGGAGTCGTTGCCGGTGAAGTAGGCGAAGAGGTAGCCTGCGAAAGGCTCTTTCTGTGAGGTTTCTGTACTGGTGCCGCAAGAACCGAGAATGGCTGCGGCGACGGGAAGGAGGAGTGTTGCCTTGAGAGTTTTCATAGGTGTGGTGTGAAATATATGTGTCATTTGTTACGCTTGACCTCGTCGACGGAGGGTATGGATGCGATGTGGTGCATGATGGATTCGAGTTCGTCGTAGGAGTGTACGCCTAAAGCGATGTTGCAAGTGACGATAGAGTCGACAGTCTCGGTGTTGAAACTGTTGATGGTGAGCTTGAGTTCGTTGGTGATGCACTCGACCAGATCGATGAAAAGATGGTAGCGGTCGACTGCCTTTATGGTGATTGAAGTGGGGTAGAGTGTCGATGCGGGAAGGAAGTCGACTGACTCTATGTCGTCGCCGTGCTGCGATGCCAGTCTGATGGCGGTTGGACAGTCACGCTTGTGGAGAGTGAGGTAGCCGTCGCGGTTTCTGAATCCTATCACTTCTTCGCCCGGGATAGGCATGCACAGTTCGCAGCGGCGGAAGGGTGGCGAAGGTATCTGTGCGAGGTAGTTGCTTATGGCTTTCTTGGCTTTGTAGCTCACACATGCGTCGAGCCAGTCGAGCTGCGGGTGGCTCTGCGGATCGGTGAATATCTCTACGACATCGCCGCGTCTGAGCGGTGCTTTGATAGAGGAGAGGAATCCGTTGAGGCGTGCGTATTTAGCGTTTTCGGCCTTGCGCGGGTCTACTTCATAGGCGAAGTCAAGTACCGTGGCACGCTGTGGGAGTACGACGGCAGTGCCTTCGGGTGTGAATGTCATTATGTCGTCGTTGTAGAACGATGTGACGACTTTCTCGATGAAGACTGTGCCGTCGGCATCGTTCTGCCTGGATATCTCGCGCAGCACCTGGCGGAATTTCTCTATCCATTTCCGGATGTTGTCCTCCGGACGGTCGGCAAGGCATCCCATGCAGGAGTCGCGTACCATGCGTCGGCTCGATATGTGCACTTCCTGCCATCTGCCGAAGTCGGCCAGCAGCTTGACGTGGAAACTCTGGTAGCCGTTCTCTTTCGGAGAGTCAATGTAGTTGGATATGCCGCCGGGCTTCTCTCTGAACCGGTCTGTGAGGACAGAGTAGATGCGTAGCGTCATGTCCTTCTCCTGTGCCACATCGGGACAGTCGAATACTATTTCGGTGAAGTGGCGGTACTTCAGATGATTGAAATCGTCTCCGTACTTGTGCATCTTGCGCCAGATGCTGTAGGGATGTCTGTACTGCACATAGACATCGATGCCTTCGAATCCGGCATCGGCGAGAGTCTCTCGGATTTCGTCGCAGAAGACGGACAGACGTTCGTGCTGGGCGTTCTCGTCGCGGCGGATGAGTCCTTCGAGTTCGGCAAATTCGTGAGGACAGCGGAATTTGAAGCTGAGATTCTCGAGCTCGGTCTTTACGTTGTAGAAGCCGAGACGGTTGGCAAGCGGAGCATAGAAGTAGTCGGTCTCTCCGGCGATTTTCATCTGCTTGTCAGGCTTCATAGAAGAGAGCGTGCGCATATTGTGCAGCCGGTCGGCCAGTTTGACCAGAAGAGCGCGGATGTCGTACTGCACAGAGTTGAGCATCTGCCGGTAGTTGTCCACCTGGCGCGACGCTGTGTATTTCTCTTTTTTCTGCTTTGTGACCACTGACACAATGAACTCAACGTCGTCGCCGAAGTGTTCGCGAATGTACTCCTGAGAGTATGCCGAGTCTTCGACAACGTCGTGGAGGAATGCCGCGATGACAGAATTGGTGTCGAGTCCGAGTTCTTCGGCCGCGATGGTGGCCACTGCGATGGGATGGAGTATGTAAGGCTCCCCGGTCTTGCGCTTCTGCATGGCATGAGCCACTCGGGCGAGTTCGAAAGCCTCGCGGAGACGTGCCATGTCGGCTTCGCTCACGCGCGGAGCCATAATGTCAAACACATGTCCGGCCTGTCGCTCGATTATTTCATTATAGTCTGTCGGCATATTTCTGAGGATTAGAGTGTGGCTGAAGGTAGTCTTTATGGTAATAGAGTGTAAAGTTACGAAACTTCTTGCAGCGTCCGCCTATTTTTAGTGAAAAATTTTGAATGAAGGATGAAAAAACAGAAAAAAAGCAGAGACTCCGTCGACGGCATCCCTGTTGGCGGGAATGCTGTCGGCGGAGCCGTTATGATATGAATGCGGAGTTGCTGTCAGTCTTTGATGAGGTCGTGACCGGTCATCTCGGAGGGCTGCTGCATGCCCAGGATGTGGAGGATGGAGGGAGCTACGTCGGCGAGGATGCCGTTCTCAACCTTCGCGTTGGCATCGTCGGATACGTAGATGAAAGGCACGGGATTGAGAGAGTGAGCCGTGTTGGGAGTGCCGTCGGGGTTCACTGCATTGTCGGCGTTGCCGTGGTCGGCTATGATGATGGTGTCATATCCGTGGGCCTTGGCAGCCTCGATGGTGTCGTGCATGCAGGAGTCGAGTGTCTCTACAGCTTTCTGAATGGCGGGATAGATGCCGGTGTGTCCTACCATGTCGCCGTTCGCGAAGTTCACAACGATGAAGTCGTACTTTTCAGTGCCGATGGCATCGACGAGTTTGTCCTTCACCTCGAATGCGCTCATCTCAGGCTGCAGGTCATAGGTAGCCACTTTGGGCGAAGGCACCAGCACGCGTTCTTCGCCGGTGAAAGGTGCCTCACGGCCGCCGTTGAAGAAGAAAGTGACGTGAGCGTATTTTTCAGTTTCGGCTATGTGGAGCTGAGTCTTGCCATTGGCTGCAAGGTATTCGGCCAGCGTGTTCTTCACGTCCTCCTTGTCGAAGAGGATATGTACGCCCTTGAATGACGCATCGTAGGGAGTCATGCAGTAGTACTGCAGGCCGGGGATGGTGTGCATGCCTTCTTCGGGCATGTCTTTCTGGGTGAGTACTTCGGTGAGTTCCTTGGCGC